>JALULO010000001.1 GCA_027056215.1 Campylobacterales bacterium
CATCGACAACTAAATGAAACTTAAAAAACTAAAACCACTCCAAAACACTACCAAAATAAAAAAAGAGTTTAAAATAAAGTTTGATTAGTAATTCACTCTTGAAATAACACAAACTTTGTGTTATAATAAAATAAAAAGGATTTAGCTATGGTTGCAGAAAAAACAAGAACAAATGTATATTTAGACACAAACCTCAAAGCACAAGCTAAAGACATTTATAAACAATATGGACTAACTCTAAGTGATGCAGTCAATATGTTTTTGGCTCAATCTGTTTTCAATAAGGGCTTACCTTTTGATTTGAAAATACCAAATGATGAAACCCTCCAAGCTATGCAAGATGTAGAGAGTGGTGAAAACTATGAAGATATCACAATAGAAGATTTAAAAAAGTAATGCTCTTAAAAAGACATAAGTTTTATCGTAAAGATGAACTGAAAGCAAAACTCACAGATGAACAGTACGCAAAGAAGGTTAAATATCTCTCTTTAATACTAAATAATGAAACTTTACCAAGTGAAGCACTTGACCACTCTTTGATGGGAGAGTATAAAAACTTTAGAGAGTTTCATTTAGGTGGTGATATATTGATTATCTATACCGTGAAAGATGATATCTTATATCTGCAAAGATTAGGAACGCATAGCCAACTTTTTAAATAAGTGGATTAATGTTATAACCAATTCTACAGCATCTTAAAATTAGTACTCTTATTTTAACCTCACTAAAATTTTTAGGGGGTATTATAGGGGGCTATTTTTAAAAATAGCTTTTATAAAACGATAATATAGGATGATTAAATCCCGCTATGCTCCACCATTAAAATATAAAACTTCAGTTACAATATTGTATCAAATATTGGTACATTTATCTACAAGAAGGTAAACTTTCCTATACGGTTTTTTTATAGCAATCAAGGAAATGTTATGCAAGAAATAGAACGAAAATATTTACTTAGTAAGACTATCATCTCTTTTTTAAAAACGATTTCTCCTAGATGTGAAAAATATACACAGTTTTACACTAAAGTTACTTCTACAAAAAGTACGCGTTATCGAAAGATTGGAAAAAAATATTTTCAAACTAAAAAAGTTGGTACGGGTGGTATTCGTAAAGAGCTTGAGAGAGAAGTTTCGTTGCGTTTTTATGAAAAGAAGATGCAAAAGCGTATTGGTCATATTATCAAAAAAAAGCGTTGTTTATTTGTTCTGGATGATTTTGAATATAGTGTTGATATCTATAAAAATCCTATTGCTCCGCTCTACATCTTGGAGGTTGAGTTTTCAGATATTGAGACTTACGAAGCGTTTCACTTGCCGGCTCAATTAAACTCTCATATTGTACGAGAGGTGACAGAAGATGAGGTCTATAAAAATAAAAATCTAGCACTTTTTGGATTGCCGTTGGGTGAGAATAGTCCTAAACGGATGGGCATAGTATTTCCTAAGATTTTAAAACAACTTTTTCAACAGATCATCAAGTACAGACAAAAAGTATGCAGTGAAGGTGATGAAGAAGATTTGCACCAACTTCGTATTGCGCTTCGCAAAACTGTTGTTATACTCAATGCATTTTCTTTTATCTTTGAAAAAGAGATGATTGCATCACATAGTAAGATGTTAAAAAAGATTTTATCTCTTAGCAATACAAAAAGAGATTTGGATGTGTTACAAAAATATTTACATCAGCATGATGATAGATATGAAACAGCGTTATTTAAAAATGCTTTACAAACCTTGGAAACCGTGATTGACAAAGAATGTTTGGATGAAAAAGAGAAAATTGTAAAATATTTGCAAAGTGATGCATGTTCAGGCGTGTTTAACAGTTATGAAGATTTTATAGAAAATGTATCTAAAAAAGATTATGGATATAGTTTTTACGATGTAACAGCAGTTGCTAAATTTGTGATATATAAGCGTTACATGAAAATAAAATCTATGATATCAAAACTTACTCCCAAAGGCGATGAAGAGATTTTACACAAGCTTCGTATAGAGTTTAAAAAGTTACGTTATTTGTTAGAAATATTTTCTGAATTTTTTGATGATAAAGAGATAAAATATAGTGTTAAATATATAAAAAAACTTCAAAACCTACTGGGTGATTTTCATGATACATACCAACAAAGGCACATATTTAGCAATTTAGCTCAGCAATATGACGATGAAAATATAAGATTTGTCATTCAAAATGGCATTTTGCCAGAGTTAGCACGATCTGGGGATAAAAACATCTCTATGATAGAAGATGCATTGCGATACTTTGTAAGGAAAAGTGAAAAACATTGTAGTTGTTTTGGATATAAAGAATAATGGTATAATTTTCTTTTAAATTATTTTGAGGGATTTTATTTATGCAGGTATATGATATTCAGCTTTTTGCTCAGTTTGATGATTCTTTTAGAGAGGAGATAAATAAGAGTGCACAGTTGGTTCATATTGCAAAAGGAGAGTCTCTTTTTACGGGTGATGAACTGTTACATTTTTTTTATATCATCGTTAGAGGAAGACTTAAAGTTTATCAGCTAAATCTTAAAACTGTTAAAGAACAGACGATATTTATACTAAAGTCCGGAGATATGCTAGATACGATTACACTCTTAGATGGTAAGACACATGATGTAATGTATGAAGTATTGGAAGATTTGGAAATGTTAAAGTTTCCGATCGAAACAGTACGACACTGGCTGGCTACAAACCCAAAGTTTAATCAAGTATTTTTCCCTTATATATCATCGCAAATGCGAAATATTGAAGAGTTAGCAACGGACCTTTCTCTTTTAAATACCTCTGAAAGGCTCACAAAACTGATATTGCAAAATCTTGATCCAAATAATCATCATAAATATCAGCTCATACAAAAACTATCAAATTCTGAAATCGCAAAGTTGATTGGGACTGTCAGACATGTCGTTGAACGTCATCTTCATGAACTCAAAAAAGAGGGTGCTATACAAAGTTCTCGAAAGTCTCTTGTTGTTAAAGATATACAAAAACTTCTTAATAAATTACAACTTCTATAAGCGAATGTTACTTAAGTAACACTTTGTTCCCTCTCTTCTTTGGTATAATTAGAAGATAAGGAGTTTATCATGGATGTAGCTATTGATAAAGTGATTACTGTGCTAAATACACTTGAAAATCTTGACAAAGTACTGAGGCTGTCAAGTGATATTGTAAAGAGTCAAGGTGTTATGTGGGAGATTTTGTATGTGCATGAAGTTCCTTTATTTGGTGTACCGGATTATTTACACGATAGTAGTTCACTAGATAAAGAGAAAGTAAAAAAAACGATTAAAGAGCACCTCTTAAAATTGCGAGATCATGATGATCATGCTATTTTTGTTTTTGAAGATGATACAGCAGATAGAGTTTTATCTCAAAGTCGAGATGATACAAATGTATTGTTGATTACACCTTATCAGGAAAAAATTACCGAAGGTTTGATTAAAAAAACAGATTTACCAACATTGGTGGTAAAGACAAATCGAGTAAAATATTTAAGTGTTGTAATACCCATAGATTTAGCAGAAGATACTACTTCATGTAGTATTCAGCAGGCACAATCATTTTTTCCTCATAGTAAGATACGGTTGGTATATGATTATCGTTATGTCGTAGATACAATGATGATGGATGTAGATTTTTTAGGTGTTCCAACGGAGCCGATGCTTGATATGGATACAAATGAAGAGATTAGAAAAAATCAAGAGGCAATATTTGAATCGATCAAAAAACAAAAAGGATTAGATGG
Organism: Campylobacterales bacterium; assembly: GCA_027056215.1. Classification (GTDB taxonomy): domain Bacteria; phylum Campylobacterota; class Campylobacteria; order Campylobacterales; family QNZT01; genus QNZT01. The sequence continues at coordinate 3,757 of JALULO010000001.1, forward strand.
TGATTTTATAAATGAAACCTTAACAATTGAAGATGATTTACTAAAGTATATCGAAACAGAAAATTTTGATTTGACTGTTTTGTGTAGTAGAGGTGATGGTTTTTTACTGTCCGATTCAGTGACTTTTGGTTTGCTGAAAGAGTGTCCAACGGATATGTTGATTATCAATAACATACAAATAAATTTTCAGAAATAAGGAAAGAATATGGAAAATAGAATAAAAGAAGAATTGCTAACGATTATCACTAATGATAAACAAAAAGAAAATTTAGGTCATATAGGCTTACATGAAGCACGTGAATTGTTGATGGATGCGGGTGCTATTTTATTGGATGTGCGACCTGCCACAAAGGTTGAGGGAGAAAATGCTCAAGAGGCAGATATTATAAATGCATATTATACGCCATATCCAGAATTTACAGAGTATTTAGATATTTTGCCTCCAGATCATACTTCTCCAATAGTTGTTGCTTGTGTGAAAGGTTGGTTTGCTAATCGTGTGATGGGTTATCTTGAAATGTTGGGATACGCAAATGTATATGTGTTAGATACAAATATTGTTGATTTGATCGAAGTACATCACGCACACGCAAATAAATAAGATCATGATATGCTCATATCCTCAGGGCATATCTTTTAGAGATGGTATGAACGAGAGGATTGCATGAATGAGTTTGCATTAGGTCGTTTGCTTGTTTCTTTGTCATTTGTCTTTGCATCAACGTTTGCATTAGGATATTTTTTTTCAAAATATCGACTTCCTAGTATTTTAGCAGCGCTTTTTGTTGGGGTAGTATTCAGTTATATGCCTGTAACTGCGATGATACACACCCCAAAGTTTGAAAGCATCTTCTCTTTTTTATCTAACCTTGGCGTATTGTTTCTTCTTTTTTATATTGGTTTGCAAATTGAACTTGGTGAGATGAAAAAATCCAGTTCAGATATCGTATGGCTGACAATTTTAAATACATTTTTTCCTTTTGTTCTAGGGGTAATTGCTATGTTGCTTTATGGATATGGGTGGGCGATTGCACTGGTAATCGGTATGACTCGTATGCCCACTGCCGAAGCAGTGATTGTACCGATACTGGATGAATTTAAAATGCTCAAATCCAGAGTAGGCAATTTTATCGTAGGTGCAGGTGTGCTTGATGATGTGATTGAAGTTTTACTTGTGGGTATCGTGTCTGTTTGGATTGGCACAAAAACAGGTGAAAATCATGGTGGCATGGTTGGTCTTGTTTTAGGCATGACAGCGTTTATGATTCTTTCTTGGGTTTTTTACCGTTATTTACCACTTTTACTTCGAAACTACAAGGTAAGAGATGTAAATACTTTGATGCTTTTATCGTTGATAATCTTGTTTGGGTTTGGTGGATTTGGAGAATACGCAGAGATTGGGATGGTTGTAGGCGCAATTTTTGCAGGTGTGATTATGCGTCCACTTTTTGAGAGCAATGAAGAAAAGGGTGAATTGCTTTCTAAAACAACGCAGACGTTAAGTTATGGCTTTTTTGGTGTACTTTTTTTCTTTTGGGTTGGATTCAATATCGATTTAAATGGTTTTTTAAAAGAACCGCTTTTGGCGATTGTTCTTTATCTCGCTGGTACGATTGGTAAGTTGATAGGTGCTCTTCTGATGGTACCTATGAAAAAACTGACCTTTAAAGAAGCTGTGATTATTGGTGTTGGATTGGATGCACGGTTGACGACGGAGATTATTGTCGCGCAGTTACTTTTTTCAGCTTCCATCATTGATGCAAAACTTTTTAGTGCTTTGGTAGCGGCTTCTTCTTTTACGGCACTCACTGTACCCTTTTTGTTTACTATTTTGATTCGTTTTTGGGGCAAGGAAGCTAGAGAAACGGAACATGAGTATGAGGTACAAAACGCTATTGACAAAGAAACGAAAAAGAAACAACTTCTCTGATATATAAAAGATGTTTCAGAAGTGGTTGATTTTTTTGTTACGCTCTCTTTGAGTATGATAATGTTTTGGATATACTCTTTTTTAAGATTTGCAAAGATTATAAAATTAATTAACAGGATTTCAGTATGCAGAAAAAGAAAATCGGGTTTTTAGAAGCATTTAGTATAGGTGTTGGTGGTATGGTTGGGGGCGGTATTTTTGCTGTTCTTGGGCTTACTATAACACTTGCTAGAGGTGCTGCTCCGATTGCGTTTGCTATTGCTGGATTTATAGCACTTGTTACGGTTTATTCTTATGTTAAGCTCTCTTTGCGTTATCCTAGTGCAGGAGGTACGATAGAGTTTATAGTACGGGCTTTTGGCAATGGACTTTTTTCTTCCTTTATAAATGTTTTGATGCTTGTGAGTTATATCATCATGTTGGCTTTGTATGCCTATGCATTTGGTAGTTATGGTTCGGCGTTGATTTTAGGACATGATGTTTCGTGGCTACATAAAACGCTTTCTGTAAGTGTGATAGCTCTTTTTACGATGATCAATCTTTTGGGTGCATTTTTAACGGGAAAAGCGGAAGATTATATGGTGTTTTTAAAAATCGCTATTTTGCTTGTGTTCGCTGGGGTGGGGTTTTTGACAATCGATCCTTCTCATTTAGCTGTGCATGAGTGGATGCCGATGTTGTCTGTTGCTTCTGGTGGCTTGATAATCTTTTTGGCATATGAGGGATTTGAACTTATTGCAAATACAGCAAGAGATATTGAAAATCCTCGTAAAAATCTTCCAAGGGCATACTATAGTGCGGTTATCTTTGTGATATTACTCTATATTACGATTGCTGTTGTTGCGGTTGGAAATCTAACTTTTCAAGAGGCAAAAACCGCGCAGGATTACGTTCTTGCAAAAGCAGCAGAACCATTTTTTGGAGAGGCTGGTTTTATTTTGATAGGTGTTGCTGCACTTTTATCAACCGCTTCTGCTATCAATGCAACTATCTATGGCGGTGGTCGAACGAGTTATTTGATCGCAAAACTTGGAGAATTACCTGAAAGTTTTGAAGAAAAAATCAAAAATGGTTATAAAGGTATGTTGATTATCGCTTTTTTTAGTATGATTTTTACAACGTTATTTAATCTTGATAATATCTCTATCGCAGGGAGTATTGGTTTTTTGATTGTTTTTGCTTTAGTCAATCTTGCCAATTTTCTACTTTATAAAGAGACGGGAGCAAATCGTTTTATAGCTGGTTTTGGAGCACTTCTTTGTACGAGTGCGACTTTCATCTTGATAGGCTACAATGCCTTGCATTCGCCACAATCTTTACAAACAAGTGGAATTGCGATAGGTATGGTTTTTCTATTTACACTTTTTTATGCACATTTCAAAAAACGTCAAGATATACTCTCTCTCTTTGTGGATAAAAGATTACACAAAGATGAAGTGGCAAAAGATACTATGATCTATGAAGATATAGTAGAAAAATAAAAGAAGAAACTTTGGAAGATTATCACACACGCACAAAACACTCATACGCTTCTATTCGTAATAATCCTAACTATCTTGATTGGGAAAAGCAACCACCTGTTTTTAAAAACTACGATGATTTTATTTCCATGATCAAACTAGATGATAGTCTTGCGTTGCATCGTCTGATTTACCGTATCGGTGGGATTACAGCTAAAAAAGTTTACCCTTCTAATGCATACTATCTTCGTACGATTCCTAGTGCAGGGGCTTTGTATCCTGTGGAGTTTTACTTTCAGTGTCGTGATGTAGAAGGTTTTGATGATGGAATTTATCACTTCGATGTGAAAAACTCTGCTGTGAAACTTTTACATCGTATAGAAGCACAAGAGGGTGTAGAAGTTTATTTTGAAGATAGACGCAAGATTAAAGGGTTCTTGTTTCTGCTTTCAACAATTTACTATCGATCTTCATGGAAGTATAGAAATCGTGCCTTTCGTTATTGTCTTTTAGATGCAGGTCATGGTCTGGGCACACTTGAAGCAAGTATGTACTTGGAAGAGATGGCTTGTAATATTCGTTATCGTTTTGATAAAGAAACTTTAAATAAACAGTTTGGATTTGGAGATAAAGAGTTTTTCCTCTCTTGTGTTGTTGCAGGTGCTCCGAAGAGTGATCATGCAGAATTTCTTGACCTAAATTTAGCAGATATTAATCCTAAGATAGAAAGAAATTTATTGATTGAAGAGGCTTATCACTATTCATGTAAAGTGCAAAACTGTAAAACAAATAAACGTTTTGAGAGTTTTAATTATGATAAAAAGCGTTTTGAAGAAGTGATATATCAAAGACGCTCTATTCGTGAATTCACAAAACAATCTATCTCAAAAGCTTCGTTTGAAGTGATTTTAGAAAATATCAATAAAGCCATCATAAGTGATTGTGATGAACAAGTAAATATCTACTATGTCGTGAATCGCGTACGTGATATGCAAAAAGGTTTATATCTGGAAGAAAAGCTTTTAAAAGAGGGTGATTTTAGTGTTCAAGCAGGGTATTTATGTCTTGAACAAGCTCTTGGCAGGGATAGTGCAGTAACCTTTTTTCTAACAACAAACGCGTTACAGTATCAATGTGCCTATCAAAAAGCAGGGCATATCGGACAAAGGCTTTATCTCTCTTGTGAATATCTTCATATCGGATGCAGTGGGATAGGTGCATATTATGATGATGAGGTGTTAGCATTTCTCGATTGTTCAGAGGAAAAAGTTTTATATGCCTTAGCGATAGGAACATGATTCATAGCCATAAAGGCTATGCAAAGTCATGTTTTAAAGTTATTGAGTGTTGAGATCAGTTCTTTTGATGAACTTATAATCTCTTGTGTTGTTTTTTCAACTGTTTGAACACTTTGGTTGTTTGTGTCACTAAGAGAGATGATTTTATTCATGTGCTGTTGAAAAGATTGCATACTCTTGGCTGATTGGGTAATCGTTTTATCTGTTTTCTCAACATTTGTATATACGCTATCCATATCGTGGCTGATTTTATCCATATCTTCTTGGATGCGGTCAGTAGAAGATATGAGGGTGTCAATGTTACTGATATTTGCATTCATAGTTTGACTTGAGTCCATGATGGCTTGAACGATAACACTGATAGTTGCATTGATTTCAACGAGTGATTTTTGGGTTTTTTCAGCAAGTTGTCGGACTTCATCTGCTACAACAGCGAATCCTCTTCCATGTTCTCCTGCTCTGGCTGCTTCGATTGCTGCATTGAGTGCAAGAAGATTGGTTTGATCCGCGATATCTCCGATGATGGAAAGTACACCTTTGACTTGTTCTGCATCACTACTCAATATATTCAGTTTTTGTGCTAAATCTTGTTCTATTTGTGCATTAGATTGTATTTTTGTAATCGTGTTTGAGATGACTTCCTTTGCCTCTTCTAGTTTTTGTTTGGCAGATTGTGTCTGTATCTTGGTCTCATCAGCTTCCTCTTTTGTCTCCAAAAGTATATTTTCAAGTTTTTTGCTACTCTGACTTATAGAAGCTACAACAGTTGTTTCATCTTGAATATTTTTTGAGATATTTTCAAATATATTTACAAGTTCTTTGGACATGTTTCCATTTTCTAAAGAACTCTCCTTTGCTTGCGTAAGGGCTTCTCTTACAGATTCTACAAGATGTCTCAAGGATTTTTGTATATCAGAAAATTCATCTTGTGAAGTGATTTGAACTTCTTTGGAAAAGTCTTTCTTGTCGGCGATATCATTGATTGTATTTCTAAGGTTTTTGATACGGCTATCAATGTCTTTGTTGATTATAAAAGTTAAAATTGAGGCAAAAAGTATGGCTAGTATACCTATGATGGTTGTATTTAGTGAAGAAGAAGAGAGTGTCTCTAGCTTTTTGCTGATGTCATTTGCAATTTTATCATCAACTTCTTTGAGAAGATTGATTTTTTTAGTAATAGTTTTAAACCAATGGACAGAATCAACACCAAAATTTCCTGTATTTGCTTTTTGGCTTGCAATCGCTCTGAGTCTGTTAACTTCTGTTACAGATGGGTCTTTCATTTTCTTTTCATAAAAGTCAATAGTCTTTTTTGCAGAGATACTTTTAAAGGTATCTATGTAAGCATTTTGTAAAGAAACAAGTTTGATAAATTTTTGATAATATCCTTGCGGGAAACTGTTTTTTGCAAAAACACCAGATAATACAGCTCTCTCAATCCCTGCACGCTCTTTTGCTTTTAAAAAGCTAGTGTAACCTACAAGCATTTTAGTGATTTCATTTGAAGGTGATTGTTTGGCTATCTCTGAAACAGCTTTGAGTAAAGTGCTATTCATATTTGAGTAGTATGAAACGGCATCTTTCAAAGGAATTGATAGCGTTGAGATCAATGTTCTTTTAGTTTTTAGCATATTTAAATAGTTATTGATTTGAGTCGTATGTTTTTTTAAAAGTGGATAAGGGGTGAAATCAAATGTCTGGATAAATTGTTCAAATTCTTTTTTTCTTTTATCGGTTTCTTCCCTTTGGGCTGGTAAAAGATCTTTAAATTTCTGACCATGGCTACCAACATAACCTGCACTCACACCTCTCTCTTTTTGTGTTTCATGGATAAGAAGACTTATCTTTTTGCTAAAAGTAACAAGGTTTTGGGTCTGTTCGAGTTTGTTTTTATACTCTAGACTGTGTATCATTTGGTGACTTGTAAAATAGACAAGTGCTAACAGGGGGACGATGGATAAAAGCATAAGTTTTGTTTTGATGGAAAAGTTTTTCATGACCGGAAACTCCTAAATTTGGTATCTTAGTAACTAAATCGGATGATTTATAAATATCTTTAGCTTCCCTTATATGTTTTTATACAAGTGTCTGGAAGTAGAGCTGTGGTAAAATCACTACCACACTAAGTAAATAAAAGAACAAGGAAAACTACGGTGCTTTTTGGCAAAATCGATTATATAAACTTAGCACCTTTTCATGTCTTTTTAAAACGCTATATCAAAAACTCTCAACTTAAACAGTCTATAGAGTATAAAAAAAGCTATCCTTCTAAGATAAACAGACTCTTTAAAACCCGTAAAATAGATGCTGCATTTATCTCTAGTATAGAGAGTAAAAAAGGCAATTTTCACTGTTTTGATGCAGGGATTGTTGCACATGAAGAGATTCGTAGTGTATTGGTAAAAAAAGGGGCTTATCAAAGAGATTCAGAGTCTGCCACTTCCAATGCTTTGGCAAAAGTTTTGGGCATAGATGGTGAAGTGATTATCGGAGATAAAGCACTTAAAGCTTATCTCTTGGATAAAGATATCTATAATGATCTTGCCTATCTTTGGTATCAAAGATATCAGCTCCCCTTTGTGTTTGCTCGTTTTTGTGTGAATAAAAACAGATGTTATTATCAAAAGTTGATCAAACAGTTTTTGCATACACGTGTGAAAATACCGCAGTATATTTTACATCGTTATGCAAAAAAAAGAGATATTCCTGTAAGCGAAATTAGAGCATATTTACGATTAGTTAATTATCATATAGATAATAAATCTAAAAAAAGTTTGAAAATCTTTTTGAATCAATAACATGCTATAATTTTTCACAAGGAGTTTGCTATGGTTCCACAAGAGATACAACAGTTTTCAGAAGTACGGGCAAAAGCAAGAGCGTATTTTTGTTATCTTTTAAATCGTACAATTCCAAACTACTTACCAGATCCTTCTTTGGATGTTATCATCAGAGGACTGAAAAATATTGAAAAAGAATTACCAAGATTTCAATCTCTTTATGTCCTTGATCCAAAAGGAGTACAAGTTATACACAATATGTCCAAAAAACCAGAGTTTCGCATAGGAAAAGATATCAATCGAAGTGCAAGGGCGTATTATTATCGTGTTGCAAGAGAGAAACGGTGTATTGTGACAAATCCTTATCCCTCTTTGCTGACGAATAGTCTCACCGTAACAGCAGCATATCCAGTATATGATGCAAACAAAAAATTGCAGTATATTGTTTGTATAGATATATCATTACATGATCTTTTAAAAATAGCGCAAAATACTTCTCTTGAATCAGTTTTTCACAATGTCAGTAAAATCTCATATTCACTTTTTTCTGCAGCACTTTTATTTGTTGCATTTTTACTGTTCTTTCACGGAATGCTTAGTGTTTTTACACACGGTATCTCTATCGATAAGTTAGAGATAAAACAGATGTTTGAAGCGACTATTTTGATCACACTCTCTTTGGCGATATTTGATTTGGTTAAGACGATATTTGAAGAAGAGGTACTTGGACATCACCTCGGAAAAAACAAAGACATACATAGAACGATGATACGCTTTTTGGGGTCTATCGTTATAGCCCTCTCTATCGAAGCTTTGATGCTTGTGTTTAAGTTTGCCATCATGAGCCCAGATAAGATAAAGTATGCAGTGTTACTTATCGGTGGGGTAGCTGTACTTCTGTTTGGATTGGCGTACTATCTAAAAGCTACAGAGAGCAGAGAAACACGAAATGATTGAACACTTCTTTACATGTCCTTACTGTTGGGAGAAAATCTCTATGTTGCTTGATCCAGACATGAACGGTGAGAAGTATGTGGAGGATTGTCAAGTATGTTGTAATCCCATCGAAATAGTTTTTAAGATAGTTGATGCAAAAGTTGTCTATTTTGAAGCCCTAAGACTTCAATAATAGGCACTACAAGTGTTTTTGTACTAACTGCATGATTTGTTGCTCAGGAAGAGCGCCACTTACTCTCTCAACCTCTTTACCACCTTTAAATACGATGATAGTAGGAATACCTCGTATCCCAAACTGTACGGCTGTAGATTGATTTTCTTCTGTATTGAGTTTTAAAAATCTAGCTTTCAATGGAAACTGTGCAGCCGCAGCTTTGAAAGCAGGTGCCATCATGCGACACGGGCCACACCACTCAGCCCAGAAGTCAACGACAACAGGTATGTCATTTCCCTGTATATGTCTGGAAAATGCAGAGTTATCAACATCTCTTGGCGTTGTATCCAAAAGCGAGTTTTTACAGTTACCACAGTTAGCTTTGTTATAGTGATCTTTGATGGGAATACGATTGATTTGTAAACAGTGGGGACAGACAACATTGATCATGTGGTCTCCTTTTTTGTTAAAATTTGGGTTTATATCCCAAATTTTAACATGAGGTGGTTGAAGATTATTTTAAATAATCACTTGCAGCACGGAAACCGATTTCACCTTTTTCGCCATGTGTTGGACCATAAGTGAGATCCATTTTTTTACCATCTCTTATAACAACAGCATAAGGATCTTGTTTTTTTCCTGCACCTGCATCTTGATTTACAAGAACATTGGTGCTTACAGAAGCTTTTTGTGTGTCGTTATAAAAAAGTTCATTAACATCCCACCAAGTTGGAAGATCAGGTTTGGTTGTATTACCTACAGTTGGAAAGTCAGCAAGTTTAACCAGATTTCTTGTAAATTCTTTCATGTTGTTAAAGATTTCTTCCAGTTTTCTTTCATAATCTTCTTCTACATTTGCATCATAACCTGCAATGCTGTTTTTGACATAATCTTTTCTATTTAAATCCATCAGTTTTAATACATGCGCATACTGTTTATTGGTTGGAAGTAAGATTGGTTCACCACCTTCTATCTGACTTTGACTTATGATATTGGTTGCTTCATAAGCAAATATACCAGAAATAGAGCCTGTCCCATCATCAATAAACTTTGCTTTTAGAAGTATTTCATTGGATCCAGTAGGTGCAGTATTTACATAGCCATTGACTGCTTTTGCATTTACTTCTTTAAAGTTTAATTTTATATAGTCATTTAGTCCTGCCGTAATTGCAGTGATTGTGGTGCCACCTTCTCCTCTTGCTTCAAATGTACTCATCCAGAAACCTTTTTCAGGTGTACCATCGTTATCCAAATCAAAACCACCTGGTATATAATTGAAGCCCGCATCTTCCATAATCTTACCTTTTGGTGTTTCATAGATCCACGGTTTTCTATCTTTTGTGTTTAATGGATTTGTTCCCTCTTCTTTTTCAGTTTTATTTTGTTTTGTGTCATAGTCACTATCATTCATAGGATCAAGTGCATCTATCTTATCACCTTTATCTGTAAATGGATTGTGATGCGTATTCGCAGGAGTTTTACCTTCAAAATCTTTGATTGAGATAGGTTTATCAAGTTTTAAAGTACCACTTTCGATGGTATATGCTTTATGACCTGCTGTTGTAATATCACCAGTCTCAGTAATTGTTTCGTCTGTATACGTTCCAACAACCTCAACTCCATCAGTAACACCATCTTTATCAGTGTCATCTGATTTTGGATCTGTTCCTATAACCTTTACTTCCAGTCCGTCATCTAGTCCATCACCATCGGTGTCTGGTTTTCGTGGATCTGTACCGATATCAACTTCTTGACCATTTGTAAGTCCGTCACCATCTTCATCTCCTGCTGGATCAAGGTTTCCAGATGGGTTTACATTTGGGGTGGTTTTATTAGCATCTGCAAATATTGCTCTATCATCCAAACAACCTGTAAACGATACCATATAGGCACATACCAGTGTGGACAATAAGCTTTTTGTGATTAGATCTTTCATTATTTTTCTCCTGCGTCTATGTATTGTGGATAGGTAAGTCTTACTTCCGTTCTTCTGTTAAGTGCCATACCTTCTGCTGTTTTGTTAGATGCAATCGGTTCGCTTTCACCTTTGCCTTCTGTTGAAAGTCTTGAAGCACTTACGCCATATTCGATCAGTGCATCTCTAACAGCTTTTGCTCTTCTTTTTGAAAGTGCCATGTTGTATTGATCACTGCCTCTCCAATCAGTATGACCAACGATGTGTACTAGGCTACCTTTATGATTGATAAGGAAATTAGCAAAATTTTCAACAAGTTTTCGTGAGTAGTCGGTTATATTTGCTTTAGCTGTTTCAAAGTGAATCATCAAGTTTGCTTTAACTGGACAACCTTTGTCATCTACACTAAAGTCACATGGTGTATTTGGGCATTGATCAAGACTATCTTCTACGCCATCTCTATCGCGATCTGGTCCATCTATTTTGATAGGACACTCGTTACCTTCAAGTGATGTAGCGATTTGTTCTTTGATGATTTCTGTTTTTGGTTCAGGTAACGGACATCCTGCACCATCTACGCGAACACCCTTTGGTGTACCTGGACATTTGTCAAATTGATCCATAACACCATCACCATCACTGTCAATCATCACAGGTTTTGGTTGTGCTATATGTCCAAAAGGGATAGCAAAACCAAGTGTGGCGATGAGTTCATTGTCTTCGGATTTTTTATTGATTGTTTCACCACCTAGTACTTGTAATGCTTTTATTTCAGCTCTTACAACAAAGCTGTTGTTTCGAAAACGATATCCCGCACCGATGCCACCTTGCATAAATGGATGACTTTTAAACCCCTTGGTATCATCTGTAACATATTCATATCCTAAACCGGCAAGTGCATATGGGAAGAAGTTTGTTGTGTTCTCGAGTTCATAAACACCGTTGATAGAACTTTTGAGTAAAGAGTTTGCTGCTTCTGCTGATAAACCATTAAGAAGTCTGTCTTTATCTGTTATTCTCACATACTCAAAGTCAAATCTTGGTTTGATTTTATATCGATTCATTTGAAAATCCATTCCAAATGTTGCATTTTTCAATTTTATACTACCGTCGTTTTTGATAGAAGTTGCTCCCAAGTTTACACCTAGTTCATAGGCTCTGGGGTCTGCTGCACTGAGTAAAGTTGTAGCCAATAACGCACTAACGATGACTCTTTTCATCCGCAATCCTTTTGTTGATTTTTTAAATGTATACATTTTACTGCTATTTAGTTAAAAAAAACATAAATTTTATAAATAGTTACAATTTAATTTTACCAAATATAATATTTTAATTAAAATATTTACTTATTCTTTTTTCTAAGTCTTTTTTAAGTAGTTTTATTCTTTTTGAAAATTGTGAAGTATTGAATGTTTCTTGTCGTTTTGCGAGTTGTGCGGTGTGTGTTGCTATCTGCTCATGTAGGGTGTCAAGAGTGAGTTTTCCATCAAGATAAGCGAGACTCTCTTGTATGCCGATGGCTTTCATGGGATTTGGTAAGCGTGTGTATTTTTTTTCAAGGCTAAACACTTCCTGAATCAGCCCTTCATGGATCATTTGTGTTGTGCGCTTTTGGATACGTTTTTTTAACTCTTCACGCTCTATTTTGATATCAAATATAGGTATATCTTTGATGATACTCTCTTTTTGGTTTTTAGCAAAAAAAAGCGTTGCGTTCATGTCTGTTTGCAGATAAATCTCATACCATTTTTGTATACGATAACGGTCATTTGAAGCAATCTTTTTGGCATATGTTGGATCATTTTTTTGGATAAAAGTGTAAGCTTCTAACAGGTTTTGTAAAATCTTTGCAACTTCTTGTGACGTTGCTTGGGTTGGCGTGATTTTAGGTGAAAGACCATCGATCATGGATTTGAGATAAAAACTCGTACCTCCAACGATGATAAGATGTTTTTTCTCTTTTTGACTCTGTTCTTTTGCCATTTTGTAAAGATCAAAAAATGTTGCTGCACTAAAGTATTGATCGATTTGCAAAACATCTATGCCAAAATGTTTGACACCGTTCATCTCTTCTTTGGTAGGTTTGGCTGAAACGATATCCGTTTCTTTGTAAATCGCCAAAGAATCAAGTGATAAAATATTGGCATTTACTTTTTGCGCTATCTCTATGGCAAGTGCGGATTTTCCAGAAGCAGTAGCTCCAAGTATGGCGATTTCTTTCATGGAGCGGATTATAACAGAAATTTCATTATGAAATATTTTTTACCTTTTGGATAGTTTAGATATACTCCTTTTATGCAAAAGTTAGAAGTATTAGAAAAAGTTTTTGGGTTTAACAGTTTTCGCTCGTTTCAAGAAGATGCGATAGATGCGATTTTAGCAAAAAAAGATCTCTTGATGATATTGCCAACCGGTGGTGGAAAATCGCTGTGTTATCAGTTGCCGTCCTTGCTGATGGAGGGTGTAACAATCGTCGTATCACCACTTATCGCCTTGATGCAAGATCAAGTCCGAGGGCTAAATGAAAACGGCATACGTGCGGCTACAATCAACTCAGACATGAGCGATGAAGAGCGACAAGAGGTTTTTAAAGGATTAAAAGAGGGTTCTATAAAGTTGCTTTATGTTGCTCCAGAACGCATGAGTGCGTCGGGTTTTATACCCTTTTTGCAGACCTTAGATATCAACTTTTTTGTCATAGATGAAGCCCATTGTGTGAGTGAGTGGGGGCATGAATTTCGTGCTGATTATCGTAAGCTAAACCTTTTAAAAGAAAGCTTTCCTCAGATTCCAGTAGCCGCTTTTACCGCAACTGCAACACCTAAAGTCGAAGAAGATATTCATGTGGCGTTAAAACTACACGAACCGTTAAAACTTCGTGCTGATGTCTTTCGAAAAAATCTTACAATCCGTACTCAAAAGCGTGTTTCAAATGGTCGTACCCAGTTGCTTAATTTTCTCCAGTCACATAAAGATGAGAGTGGTATCATCTATACATTTACCCGAAAAGAGACAGAGCAGTTAGCGACTTTTTTACAATCCAAAAACATCAGTGCCAAAGCTTATCATGCGAGACTTCCAGTAGAAGAAAAAAGTTCGGTTATGAAAGATTTCATGTTTGATAAGATCGATATCGTTGTAGCTACGATCGCGTTTGGTATGGGGATAGACAAGAGTAATATTCGTTTTGTGGTACATACCTCTTTACCCAAAACGATTGAAAACTATTACCAAGAGATTGGAAGGGCAGGGCGTGATGGTTTAGAGAGTGAAACACTGCTTTTGTATACCAAGGCAGATGAAATTCAAAAACGAGAGTTGATGGATAGTGTCGATAGTGATGCCTATAAAGAAGTGCTTTATGAAAAGCTTCAGATGATGTATCGTTTTGCATTGAGTAGTTCATGTAAACACCGTCTTTTGGGTGTCTATTTTGGTGATAAGAGTGA
>JALULO010000002.1 GCA_027056215.1 Campylobacterales bacterium
ATCTTCATGCATGAGTTCAACCTTTTTTTGAACTTAGCATTTTACCAAACGCTATGTAAGTATTTGATAAAATGCAAATATTATTTATGATCTTCAAGTGTATTTAATAGCATATCAATATTTCTTTCAGTCTTTTCAAGCTGTTTTTCAAAATGATGATAAGCCTTTTCTTTTGCATATGCCTTACTAGCTTCGAGAGATTCTAGCAGGTTGGCTTTTTCTGCATCGATACGATCATACAATCTTTGCTCTGCTGTATATGCGGCTTTATATGTTTTTTGGATATCTTCTTTTGCACTTTTATGAATCACTTTGGTGATACTCTCAACCACCTTTTCCAAAATACTTTCTACCTTTTGATCACTACTTTTCAGTGATGTTTCAACTCCTTCAAGTACTTCATAAGTGATACTCTCAATAGACTGACCTACTATTTTACCCTCCATAAGTGCATCATGATAAACACGCTCAACCACCTTTATGATCTCACTTTCTTTAACCTCACCTTTTTCCAATAGGTTTGCTAGTTTGAGAGCAATATCATTTTTATAAGACATCCCAACTCCTTTATGCGAACTTTAAATAAATTATAGAGCAAAATAACATACTTTTCTGTCAGTTAGTTAACACAAGTATGACAAACACTTTGCTATAATCATAGCAAGACTTTTTTTAGGAGTAAAATGATGAAAACAACAGAAGTTATATTACGCAGTATTCGTGATACATTGAGTTGGAATGTTATGAAAACGGCTTTGATAAGTGGTATTCCCCTGGCTATTTTATGGATAGGAATTGGTGCACTCTTATGGGATCCAACCGTATCTTTGGCTGGAAAGTTTATCGGTTGGGTTCCTTTTTCGATATTAAAAGCAAATGGTGCTTTTTTAGTAGGGGGCTTTATCTGGGTTGGCGTCGTCTTGATAACATTTGCTTTGATTGTATCACTTTTCAATATCGTGATTTTTCGTTCGATTGATGAGAAAAATTATACTTATTTTTCAATCTTATTGATGTTAGTGATTGCACTTGGATGGACGCTGTTTGCTTTTTCTAACTGGGATTTGGTTTATACGCATGTTGCAAAGATTTTGACATGGTTTCCATTTGAAACACTACAGTTAGGCGTTGCCGCGATGTTGGCAGCATTAGTTTTTTACAATTTGTTCATTGTTTCATTGGCTTTGGTAACGTTGGTAATGCGAAAATCTTTTTTGGGACATTTGCAGCAAAGAGATTATCCTGAAGCGGCACTTGTAGCGAAAGAAGAACGGGGACGTTTTATTCCTATTGCATTGCGAGATACCGGAATCTTCTTTATCTTGTTAATATTGTGTTTTCCTTTATTGTTTGTACCATTCTTCAATATGGGTGTACAAGTTCTTTTATGGGCTTGGTTGATTAAAGAATCTTACTTTTTAAGTGCATCTTCTTTATATGCTGCTAAACAAGAGCGAGAAGAGTTGAAAAAACATCAGTTTATTTTATGGAGTATTGCTGCTATCGCTTCATTGCTAAATTTGATACCGATTATCAATATACTTGCACCGTTTTTTGGAATGGTGATGTATTTTCACTGGGTGATGCTAAATCGCCCATAACACTTAGAGACTAAGCGAATAGGCTTTTATTTAGATAAAAGCCTAATGTTGTCAACTCCACCAGCACCATTTGAATACCCACTCATTACAAATGCATCTACTGAAATGATATCATTTTGAGGTTCGAGTTGGTGTAAAAGAGCTTGTAAATCGTGTCTCACATGATGTCTTCCGCCATAACGAAGTGCTACAGGCATAGGATAGGTTAACTCGACATAAGTACCCCCATCATATACTTGTTTTTGTGGGGGATAATGTTTTAAGGCAAACCATGTACTAAGTGTAATAGCCCTAAACCCTTGTTTTGTTCTAACTTCAACACCAAATGTCATACATCCTGTACGACCGATTGTATCTAATTCTAAAATAAATTGATCTGTATTATTCCATACTTTACCATCATCACCTACTTTTTTGTAATAAGCTTTGTTCGCTCTTGGGTAATGATCTCCTACCCATTGTGCTTCACCCCATATACTCCTAGACCCAGATTTGAAAATATTTTTTATTGTATAAGGACCTGAAGCTGTCATCCAGCCTAACGTTTTTCCGTCTTCAGCATCTTCATAAACGGTAGGTGCTCTTGGTTTAATGATCTTTTTAACATTTATAGTAGTTTTTTTAGCCACATCTAAAGAGTCATTGTAAAAAAGTCTTATTTCATAATCTCCGGGAAATTCAGGAGCTGTAAATGTTACTGACCCGTTTCTGTTATCAAGCCATTTATCTGCTAGATCATTATCCCACGTTGAGGGTGTATCTTTTAAAAAAAGTCCAATCCAGTTGTTTTGTTTTCCACTGATATTTGCGTATGAAACAGTGATAGTGTTACCATTATTATATTGTGCTTTATCAGTTTTTAGCGTCACTGGTTTTCCAACTACTTTAAATGCACTATTTTTTACCATATGCAAAGAGTCATTGTAAAAGAGTCTTACTTCATAATCACCTGAAATAGCAGGTGTCTTCATCTTCAATGTACCATCACGAAAATAAAACCATTGATCTTGTAAGTCATTGTCCCATGTACTTGGTACACCTTTTTCAAAAATACCAACCCAGTTATTATTGTTGCCGGTAACATCTGCGAGTGTTACCACCATCGTTTCACCAGCTTTATAAGAGGCTTTGTTTACAGAGATACTTGTTGCGTGTAAAGATATAAAAGCGAATAGCATTATAATAAAAATTTTCATAATTTATTCTCCTTCATTTTTGTTTATATCGACCAATGGAAAAGTCTCAAGTGAGTAAGTTTTTGTTTCTGAAATAGCTTTATTTTTATCAATATATGTAACATTAACAATATTCTTGGATAAATCAGTTGTTACTTCAACCTCTCTATCATTGTATTGTAATTTTAAAAAATGAAGATATTGGTTAGGTGATTTGACAGAGTTGACATACATCGTATCTTTTTGATGATGTACTAAACTATCATGATTTAACTGCTGCATCTTTTCATCTTTTCGTACAAAAGTTCTTTGTTTGTTAACAGATCTTGAGATAAGCTCTTTTGTATAGTAATACCTTGTTTGTTCTATATAATTTTCTTTCGTTAAACCTTTGTCCATGACATTTTGTTTAGCTACTTCTTGCTTGTTTTCTCCATTGTTTACACCACCACAACCGTTAAATAACAAAATAGCTAAAACGATACTTGTAGACATCATAATTTTATATTGCATATGTACTCCTAATATATATGAGTATATCGGTTATATAAATATTTATTTTACTTAGTTCGAAGAAAAGGTAAAGTATTATATTGATTGTTAAGTATTGTAACAATTACTATAACTTTAAATTTTGCCTGTATTGCCTCCTAACTTTTTATTACACAAACCACCTTACTATTTGGGGAAACAATACAATCACACCCAATGCTATCACTTGTAATACGATAAAAGGTATAACGCCCTTATAGATATCTCCCGTTGTTACAAGGTTATTAGATGAGCCTTTGAGATAAAAGAGCGCAAAGCCAAAAGGTGGTGTAAGAAAGGATGCCTGAAGGTTCATCGCTATAAGAATCGCAAACCAGAGTGGGTCGATGCCAAATGTCGTGACTATAGGTGTGAGTATAGGGATAACGATAAAACAGATTTCAAGAAAATCAACAAAAAATCCCAGTATAAATATCGCAAGCATAGCGATTCCAACAAAAATCCAGCCATTTGCGATATCTTCTGTAAAAAATTGCAAGACCAAATCACTTCCACCCACTTCGTTGAATACTAGTGAAAAAGCGGTTGCGCCTATGAGTATCATAAAGATCATAGCGGTTAGTTTCACGGTTTCCAGGGCTGATTCGATCAAGTGTTGGTAGGAAAATACACGGTTGAGTATACTTAAAAGTACCGCACCCACCGCACCAAATGCCGCAGATTCTGTTGGAGTGGCAATGCCTGTAAAGATACTTCCCAAAACCAATATGATCAAAGTCGCTGGTGGGATGATAGAAACAATCGCTTTTTTAACGGTTATATTTCTTGGTTCATCAGATATGATCGGAGGGGCACTTTGCGGTTTAAAATAGGCAAAAATCAAGATGTAAAGTATGTACAATCCAACAAGCAAAAGCGAAGGACCAAGGGCTGCACGAAAAAGATCACCAACACTGATACTCATGACATCACCAAGGATAATCAAAACGATAGAAGGTGGGATGATTTGTCCGAGTGTGCCACTTGCCGCAATCGTACCTGCACTAAGCGATTTACTATAGCCATGGTTGATCATAATGGGCAAAGAAATGATGCTCATCATCACTACACTAGCTCCCACGATCCCTGTACTTGCAGCCAAAACTGCACCAACTACCACCGTACTGATAGCCAGTCCTCCACGGATATTTCCAAAAAGTTTACCGACATTGACGAGTAAACTTTCTGCTATTTTACTACGTTCAAGTATCAGTCCCATAAAGATAAAGAGTGGTACAGCGATAAGCGTGAAGTTTTGCATGATGCCGTAGATTCGGTAGGGCAAAAGTGCAAAGACATCAAGTCCGACATCGGGTGTAAAATACGCCACCAATACAGCCGCACTACCAAATGCAAATGCCACAGGGAAACCTACCAGTAGCAATACAAGTGCTGCTATAAACATATAGATACCGATCATGATCTCTCTTTAAAAAGTGTGATATTGTGATACAGCGTACAGATACTCTGTAATCCAAGCAAAACAAAACCTACCAGTATCATCCCTTTAATCAGATACCGATGTGTCAAACCTCCAGGATCTGAGGATATCTCATGCTGGAGGTAACTTTGTTCTACAAAAGAGGCACTCATATAAAGTATCAGTATGGTAAATGGAAGGACTAAAAAAAGTTGTCC
>JALULO010000003.1 GCA_027056215.1 Campylobacterales bacterium
TCAAAGGGCAGCTCACCAAAACACAAGAGTTTAATGCTTTTGGATGCAGTGGCGAAAACAAATCTCCCGAGTTACATTGGAGTCAAGCACCCAAAGGAACAAAAAGTTTTGCGCTCACCATCTATGACCCTGACGCGCCTACGGGGTCGGGTTGGTGGCACTGGATCGTTGTAAATATCCCTGCCAAAACAACCCATATTCCATCCAATGCCTCCGCACTCAAAACCCTACCAAAACATGCGATCGAAACCATGACGGACTTTGGTACTGCCTCTTTTGGAGGAGCATGCCCACCTAGAGGGGATAAAGCACATGGCTATATCGTGACACTATACGCTTTGGATACGGACAAACTAGATGTGAGTGCAAAAAGTGACAGTGCCTTAGTGGGCTACATGATACACAGCCACACGATAGAAAAGACAAGTCTTATCTCATACTACCAGCGCGACAAGGAAAAATAAGCTCATATAGCAAAGAAGTCATCTTTTCTTTTTAACCAACTATTGTTGAAGTTTACGCTACATCAAATGTATCAAACAAAGTATTGACCACTAACATTTGACTAGCAGAGAGAACGATATTGAAAATCTCCTCTTCACTTATCCCTATATCTTGGAGCTTTTCTAATCTCTCTTTGCTTACCTCTTTTGGATCTTTGATAGAGAGCATGGCTAACTCTAAGAGAGCTTGGTTCTTGGGCGTGAGGTTCGCTGAATTTAAATCCTTGGCTAAGGTGTTTAACTCCTCTTGTTGCATACCAAACATATTTATCAACATCCCACCATTAAGACTTACACAATACTCACAACGATTTCTCTCTGAGACCAGATAACGAATAATGGCATGCATCTTTTGTGTATCTTCATCTTTAGCAAATACCTCTTTGATCGATTCCCATTGAAATTTTAATGCTCTTGGATTTAGACTCCAAAGTGATATACCTTCGGGTAACATTCCAAATACCGCTTCTATCTCTTGAAATATCTCTTTTACTTCACCTTGTGCTTCGCTCGGTGTTGCTATTTTTAATAGACTCATTATGTATCCTTGTTATTTTTGACTTACTCTTTTTATATGGCGCCATGATATTTTTAGACTACTTGGTTTAAAAATATCTATAAAAAAAGCAGTTTCCAAAAGCATCTTTTTTGCTTCTTGAAACTGCCTTCTAGTTTAGGATATCTCTAAGTTGCTGTACAATCGTATCGATCATCTCCTTTGTGGCACCTGCGTGTACGGACAAGATAAGTCCATTGAGCGTGTTCATAAAACGGGTGCTGATCTGTTCGGGATCCAACTTCTGGTGTATCTCCCCAGATGCTTGTGCTTCGGCGATAGACGTTGCGAAAAAACGCTGCATCGTCAGATACTCTTTTTGAATTTGTGCACTCAAGTCAGGATAGCGACCGTAGCACTCTTTCCCAGAATTCATCAGCAAGCACCCCTTGAGCTTTCCTGTCTCTTTGAGCTCTTTGAGTGCCATCTCCACCAGTTGCATCATCATCTCTTTTGCACCCACTTGTTTTTTGAGCTCTTCTAAAAATCCAAACTGCTCTTTGCGATAGAGTTCAAGAGTTTTTGCAAACAACGCTTCTTTGCTTTTAAAGAGATGATAAAAGCTTCCTTTTGAAATCTGCATAGCTTTTAATAGCCCATCCAAAGAGCTACCATCATACCCATGTTCCCAAAAATAGTGCATTGCCAAAGTGGTCACTTCATGATCATCAAATGACTTTGGTCTTCCCTGTGTTTTTCTCATAGGCTAATTGTAGACTAATTGGTTTAAAAAGTCAAGTATTTTGAGATAAATAGAAAATATAGTGTTTTTACTCCTCCTCAACTAACTCCAACTCTAAAAAAGCATCAAGGATATTTCTGCCATTGAGCTCTTTGAATAATGCTTTGTCTTGAAACTCGTTCATATTTACATATGTTGTGACTTTATCTGCTTCTATGTCCTCATCCAGTGCTTTTAAAACGCGTTTTTTGAGGAGTGAAAAGTATTGTGAAGATTCATCCATCGCGGTTTTATCTGTGATAAAACCATGTCCGGGGATTAAAATATCCCATGGTTTACTTCTGAGTAATTTATGGGCAAACAGTTGTCCTATCACGGAACCGTCGCGGTTGGAGGTGATTCTGCCATTCATCACCAAATCCCCTGCGAACATCACTTTTCGCTTTGGCAAATAGATAAAAATATCTTCTGTCGTGTGTGCTGTTTGTCCTACGGGGGTGATTTCAAAAAGTTCGCCACCTTCTTGGAGTGTTGTTTCTTTAGTGATGTGCTGATCAAGTTTGACTATCTTTGTTCCTTTGATGGCATTTTTTGGCAATCGTTGAAACATGCGTGTTTGATCTCCCTCTTTATAGTTCTCATCCACACTTGCCGGCCCTAACAATTTTGCACCAAAAGTCTCTTTGTAGTAGTTGTTTCCCAGCCAATGGTCATCATGTTCATGGGTGACGATGACAGTTGTCACAGGAAACTTGGCAATTTTACGCATAGCTGTGTAGGCTTGCAAGGCATATTGGTATGAAGGTCCACTATCTATGACAACAAAACTCTTTTTGGTTTTGATATAACAGCTATTGACCATGTTACCAGCGTTTGCTTTGGTGGGGGACTCTAAAGCACCAAAAAAGCACCAGATGTTGTCGCTTACTTTTTTGGGTTTTAGTTTGTAGTCATAGGCATTTTCAGCGTATAAGTGCGTGCCAAGTAAAATAAGTGCTATTAGGATGATACTTTTTTTCATCTGTTTCCTTCGTTGTATAGGTGTTATTTTAACCAATAGAGTGTAAAGAAGGTGTAAATTATTTACACCTTCTTTACACATGAATGGCTACAATGGTTCTTATGATAAAAAGATTAAAAAATGAGATACAAAAAGAGTTGATCGGACAAGATGTGTTGATCGATAGTCTGTTAATCGCTCTTTTAAGTGATGGACATATTTTACTAGAGGGTGTGCCGGGCTTGGCTAAAACCACTGCCGTCAAAGCTTTGGCAAAATCTATCAGCGTGGATTTCAAGCGTGTGCAATTTACACCTGATTTGCTTCCTTCTGATATCTTAGGCTCGGAGATTTATGATATGCACTCGGGTACTTTTAAGATCAACAAAGGACCTATCTTTACCAATCTGCTTTTGGCTGATGAGATCAATCGTGCCCCGGCCAAAGTACAGTCGGGACTACTGGAAGTGATGCAAGAGAGACAAGTGACCATCAGTGGAAAAACACACAAGATGCAGAGACCTTTTTTGGTTTTAGCGACACAAAATCCCATAGACGATGAGGGTGCGTATCTCTTGTCATCTGCACAACTTGACCGTTTTATGTTAAAAGTGGTCGTTGATTATCCAAGCCCTGAAGATGAATACACCATAGCGATGAAGGTGGCAAACGGCACTTTTGAAACGACACAAGCACTCTTGGATAGCAAGCAGTTAGAAGAGATGAAAGAAGCGGTAAAAAATGTTCATATCGATGATAATCTTAGCACGTATATAGTCAATCTTATCGTTGCATCAAGAGATCCTAAAAGCTATGCCAAAGAGGGAAATGATGATGAAGATATCATCCTCTATGGGGCAAGTCCAAGAGCGACAATCGACTTGATCAAAGCAAGTAAGGCACGTGCGTTTATCCGTGGGCATGACTATGTTTCGCCCGTGGATATCGCTCTTTGTGTACCAGATGTACTTCGTCACCGTTTAGTCCTTAGTTATCATGCACAAAGTGAAAGCGTGAGCGTTGATGACTTGTTAGAGAGGCTTTTACTAGCGATGCCTATCGCTTAGGATGGCAGATGAAAGAGCTGTTTTTATATGATATATTTCCAGAGGTAAAGATTCCTGTAAAAATACCTTTTGAAGAGATTTTTTTAGTTGCTATAGTGCTTTTTTTACTTGTTGTATATCTCTACCAAGAGGGCAAAAGAAAGAGGGTATATCACAAAAAGCAAAAAACCTTGATGCTCTTAAAAGGTCTTGATTGGGAAGATGGCAGAGTGGCTGCAAATCGTTTGGAGTATTACGCTTCTTTTTTGATAGAAAACAAGAGCCAAAAGAGGGCATTACAAAAAATCTCCAAAACCCTATCGTTACAAAAATACCATCCTAATCCTCCCTCCCTTACACAAGAACAGACTATCATGATAGAAAAATTTATAGAGTGTTTGAGGGTTTTTGATGCCTGATATCATCCTCGTTCATCCACTTTTTTTGCTTTTGCTGCCTCTCTTTATCTTTAGAGAAAAATTTTGGAAGCGGCAAGAAAGAAGCTATCTGATACCGCATTTTATCACCATGATGGAGAGCAAAAAGAAGAAGAGTGCCTTGGACTTTTGGCTAAAATGGGTGATGATTGTCTCTTCGATTGTGGCATTGAGCAATCCGTCTTTGAAACAAGAGGAGCAAAGCACTAAACCCAACAGCAGAGATATAGTGCTTGCTATTGATACAAGCGGTTCGATGTCTATGACGGGCTTTGATGTGCAAGATGGTTCACAAAGTAGGCTTGATGTGGTCAAAGATGTCGTGGTGGATTTTATACAGCATCGTCCCCAAGATAGGGTAGGGTTGGTTATCTTTGGAGATAAAAGTGCTATCGCTGCACCGCTCAATTTTGAGTTTACGTCACAAAAAGAGATTGTCAAGGCACTCAAAGTCGGTATGTTGGGAAAAAGTACGGCTATTATCGATGCACTGGTACAGGCAGAAACCTTGCTCACCCATAGCCAAAGTAAAAGTAAAATCATCATCTTGCTTAGTGATGGCGAAGATGAGATGAGTAAAATTCCCCTCTCTTTTGCCTTACAATATGCCAGTAAACATCATATCAAAATCTACACCATTCTCATCGACAAAAGCGACAGTAACCTCATGCAAGTCATCGCCCATAAAAGCCATACCAAAGCCTATAAAGCCGAGGACAAAAAAGCTTTGCAAAGCATCTATCATGATATCGACAGTTTGGAAAAATCCGATGTCGATTATGTGACAACGACGGTTTTGAGAACGCTTTATATGCCGTTTGTTTTTTTGGCACTTCTTGCTGGGGTAGGCTTATTGTGGCGTGACTATCGCGGGGGCTTATCATGATAGTGTGGGTACACCCCTGGGTTTTGATGGGTTTGGTGATACCGCTTATTTTTGTAGTGCTGTTTTTGGGAAACAAAGAAAATCACTTGGAGGGGATCTTTTCCAAAGAAGTATTGGCACGGCTACTTTATAGGGCGACTGGGCTGGGCGCACGCACGCGTTATGGATTGCTTGCATTGGCTGTTTCGTTGTTTATCGTCGCTTTGTCAAAGCCTGTGAAGATGCAAGCATTTCTCTCCAAAAAAGAGCAATTGCACGATGTCGTCATCGCGGTTGATGTCTCCGCTTCGATGCATGAAAAAGATATCTATCCTAGTCGTTTAGCCCTTGCCAAAGAGAAGCTTACAGCTTTGATAGAGGCATCGCGTAACATGCGTATCGCGGTGATCTTATACGCCAACGATGCGTATAGAGTTTTTCCTCTAAGTACAGATACCAAAGGGATGCTCTATGTATTGCATCGTGCTATTTTCCCAAAAAACTTTGCTAAAAATAGCAATCTATTTGCTGCTATCGAAGCGGGAAATCGTATCTTAAAGGATTCTAATACCAAACAGATTGTGTTGCTTAGTGATGGAGGGGCGCGGGTAAGTCGTAGCAAAGAGGAGGCGTATCTTAAAGCACACTATATCCAACTTCATGCACTTGCTATCACGACAAATCCTCCGCCTTCACTGCAAAAGCTTGCACAAAGTAGTGGAGGGGTATATCGACAGTTGACATGGAGTCAAAAAGATATCAAAGCGATTTTAGCCAAAATCAAACAAAGCCCTTCCAATCAAGTCGCGGTGCAATACCAGATCAAAAATGAAAAAGCCTTGTTTGCCTATCCTTTGGGTTTGGCGTTACTTATCCTCTTTTTCCTCTATCATGATATCAGGCGTGTGACTTCAACTATCGTTGTTCTTTTGCTTTTGTCTACGGGACTAAACAGACTCAAAGCTGGGGAAATTGAGTACAAAGATAAGTTGACAGCCTATGAAAAACTTCCAGAGAGTCCCAAAAAAAGTTACAACATCGCCACGATGCTTTATCGCCTGCATCACTACAAAAAAGCTATAAAGCGTTATGAAAATATCACAACCGAAAATAAAAAACTTAAAGCAAAAATCTTGTACAATATCGCCAATGCCTACATCCAGTTAGGCGACTGGCAAAAAGCAAAAATCTATCTTGACAAATCACTTTCCACCTATGCTTTTGCAGAGAGTAAACACAATCTCACAGTAGTCAAGCAGATGCTTCACAAAATCAAAAAGCAAAGAGGCAAGGGGCAAAAAGAGGAAAAGATTATCTTCAAAGCCATCGCAAGCAAAAACAACCGCTATAAACAACGAAGCTCCAAATACACCGTCAAACTGCGTCCACTCTCCCTAAGCCTAGAGCAAAAATGGCTACAAACTTTACAACATCAAAAGAGCCCACTTTTTATCCAAAAGATACCCACTACCAAAAGGAGTTTAGATGCCGATAAATCCTATTAGCGTGCTGTGGATGGTGCTTATCTCTGTGCAAGCTCTTTATGCTAGCGTGCAAGTGCAGGCGAAAAAAGTGGCGATTTTGGGTGAGCCTTATGAGTTTAGTGTAAGTGCCAGAGGATTTGATGTGCAATTTCCCAAGATAGAGAAGATCGGTGGGTATTGGGTGAGGGAAGTGAAAAGTGAGGATGAACTTGTCATCATCGGGGTGACTCGCGGTAAACAAGTGACTAAGCATTATCGTTTCACTCCCCAAAAAGATTTTACGATTCCCTCTTTTGATATCATGATAGACGGAAAGCATGAGATAACGCCGGCACAGCATATTCAAGTTAAACAAGCAACACAAAGCCACTTCAAAGACTTTACCCTGCAAGCTTCACTCTCTCATGATAATCTATATCTAGGTGAAACAACAACCTTGAAACTTCAGTTTTGGTATAAAGATCTGGAGGATTATGAAGTGATACCGCCTCGCAACGATGCTTGTTTTGTGCAAGAGATTTCAGATAAAGAGCGAAAAGTTGCTACCGGATATGAAGATACCGTGCTTTATACATTGACTCCCAAAAAAGTAGGCACTTTTACCATCCCTGCCCAAAAAGTCCAAGCCAAAATCAAATCCAACGGCAAACGCCACACTCTGGACATCTACAGTAATCCCTTGAACCTCACGATCCACGAACTTCCTAAAGATATTTCTCTTGTCGGAAATTATACGCTCAAAGTTTGGACAGATGCCACGACGAGCATGCGTGCTGATCCCACGATACTCCATGTTGCCATCACAGGAGAGGGGAACTTGGAAAATATGGATGCTATCAAGGTATCCATTCCCCAGACGACAATATTTGCATCGGATACCCAAAAAACGGGCAATACTTATGAAAAAGTCTTTCGGATTTTAGCCGATGAGGACTTTACGATTCCCGCACTTTCACTCTCGTTTTGGGATACAAAGCAAAAGCGTGTTGTGACACGACACAGCGAAGCGATACCTATCATGATAGTCGATAAACTTACCAAAGGATTGAGCATGGAAGAGAAGATTTTCTATTTTCTATCGGGTGCGATGATGATGTTTTTCATCCGTACCCTCTATACCAAAGCAGCGTTTTTTCGCCCTAAAAAGAAGGAAAATCTCTGGATTGAAAAACTTAAAAAGACAAAAAACAACACAGAGTTTTTCTCAGTAGCGGCGAGGATGCTAGGAAAAGATAAAGCGCTGGACAGGTTGATCTATCGTTTAGAAAAGTGCAGAGGAAAAGAGTTTAAGGTTTTAAAAAAAGAGATACTAACTCGTGCTAAAAACCTTTAGGTCGATCTACTTATAGAAAAAAGTACAGGAGCCTATCATGATGGAGATGATTCTTGGTATCGTTGTAGTATTAGCTTATATGAAACTAAATGAGATGAATGATAGGCTTATCTCTATGGGCAAAAAGATCAACTCTTTACAGTATTCGTTAGATCTTATGCAGTTTGGAAAAAGTGAAATTCCCAAAGAGGAACAAAAAGATGAGCCTCTTACTATCACCAAAGCTTTAGATATAGATACAAAACATCATAATCCACATAAAATAGAGATTTCAAAAGTACACAAAGAATCTAAGCAAGAAGGTTTGTCTGAGCGTTTGCAAAAACGATTTGGAAGTCGTTCCCTTGAAGACTTTCTTGTTGGAAATCTACTTTTAAATATCAGTATAGTAGCTTTTGTTTTGGGTGTTGGATTCTTTTTAAAATACTCAATCGATCAAAACTGGATACCGATTTGGGGTCGTATGTTTATTGGTATCGCTATCGCTTTTAGTATGATAGTTGCAGGAATCAAACTTAGAGAAA
Organism: Campylobacterales bacterium; assembly: GCA_027056215.1. Classification (GTDB taxonomy): domain Bacteria; phylum Campylobacterota; class Campylobacteria; order Campylobacterales; family QNZT01; genus QNZT01. Next base: position 8,431 of record JALULO010000003.1, read on the forward strand.
AACATCCAAAACTCTTTAGTGAAGTACTTTTTGGTGGGGCTATAGCTATTTTATATCTGAGTATTTATGCTGGATTTGCACTAGAGGGATTTGCGTTTTTAAGTTTTCAAATCGCTTTTGTCTCTATGGTAGCCATTACCATATTGGCAGGGTTTATCTCTGTGCGATATGACTCTTTGGCAACGGCTGTATTTGGGCTTATAGGTGGATTTTCTACACCATTTTTAATCAACAATGGTTCTGAAAATTTAGAAGCTTTGATGATTTATATCCTCATCTTAAATCTTGGTGTATTGTATATCTCTTTTTCAAAACGATGGAGTTTACTGAATATCTTGGCATTTATTTTAACATCGATTATTGAGATGAGTGTAACTGGATTTGCAGATGAAAAGTTTGCATTTTTATTGGCTATGTTTTCTACTATCTTTGTGATTTATTCTATCGTTCCCTTTATCCATGAGATACGCAAAAAAGAGATCCATCTCGATACACAACTCACAGCTCTTTTTGGTCTAAATATCGTCGTTTTTCTACTCATAACTGCCAAGCTATTTGTATCCTATGGTTATGATTTCAAATACTTCTCTAGCATCACCATCACAACTGCTCTATATCTATTTTACTATGCCTATAGACTGAGACTCAAAGGTAAGTTTACAAATAATCTCTACTCACTTATCACAGCACAAGCCTTAGGACTTCTTATCTTGACACCTGCGATTATATTTCATGATGAGCAAGTATTAAGTGCTGTTTGGGCGGTAGAAGCTACGATACTTCTTTATATCTCACAAAAAAGTAACAATATCCACCATCTCTACTTTGGTATGATAGGATTTGTACTGGCATTTTTAAGATATTTGTTTGATCTGTTGGATATTTATAACAGTGTAAATGCCCAAAATTATAGCCATGAGTTGTCAAAACAGATGGTTATAGCTACTATCGTTATAGGTTCGTTTTTCTATGCTTATCGATTTACTTGGCAAGAGAAGTTACAAAAAATAGCAGATAAATATGCGTTAACTAAAAAGCTTGTCATGGGAGCTATTGTAATGCTCTTTATCTTTTTGAATGTAGAAGTTATAAACTACACAAAACTCTTCTTTTCAAATGCCCAACATGTATCTACCACTTTACTCTGGGTAGTGTTTGGTATAGCCCTCTTTGTGGTAAGCCTAAAACAAAACATCTCCGAGGGAAAAAATGTCGCCATAGGGCTGATTTTGTTAGCGATCATAAAAGCTTTTTTTATAGACTTGGCAGGTGCAGATGCGATATATCGTATCATCCTTTTTATCGTTGTGGGTATCTTGCTTTTTGTATTGGCGTTTTATTATAAGAAACGAGAGGTTAAAGGGCGGAACGATACTTTTTCCTAAAAGAGTGATTTGAAGTTGCATTGTGTGTAGTTACATATAACCAAAGAGTGTGTCATAAACTGGAACATATGTTCCATGGAAATTTTTAAAATTCGTTACAATTTTACTGCCAAAACAATAAAAAATGAAAAAAACACTATGGTGTTAGATTAGATAAGAAATAGGATTTCCTGACTTTCCATCATGTCCATATGGAAACTCCTTTAACTAGAGAGATAGGTATAGATGATGCAAAAGTAGATAATATCTCCTCATGATATAATAGTGAGCTTTACTCCCAAAAAGAGAAAGTATCACTTGCTTACTGCGATATACTAAGTGATGGAGAAGCAAAAGATTTTCAAAGTTATCATGATGCGATGACAAAGTACTTTGATGAACAAGAGATAGCTGAGATTGCAGCAATTATCATAAATATGAACTTATGGACAAGATTCAAACTTGCTCAAGGTGCAACACCAAAACTAAAATAAGGAAAAACAATGAGACAATACGAAACATACAAATGTAACAAATGTGGTAATGAAATAGAGGTACAAAATGTTGGTGGCGGTACACTGACATGTTGTGGAGAAGAGATGGAAATGGTTACAAAAAATCTTACACTTGTAAATCTCATGAAAGCTTTTGCAGGAGAATCTCAAGCAAGAAACAAGTATGAATACTTTGCCAAAGTAGCACAAAAAGAGGGTTACAGTGACATAGCAGCACACTTTCAGCGAGCAGCAAACAATGAAAAGACACATGCAAAACTAGAGCTTGCTCTGCATAACAGGATGGTAACGGACTCTAAAAACAACTTTGGAAATACTATGGAAAATTTACAGTCTGCTATCGATGGTGAGCACTATGAACACACTAACATGTACCCAGACTTTGCAGCTATAGCCAAAGAAGATGGATATGAAGAAGCTGCAAGATTATTTAAAGGTATTGGTAAGATAGAGATAGAGCATGAGAAGATGTTTTTACTTATGTTAGGTCGCATGAAAAATGGCACAGTTTATGAGGATGATATGGAAGATACAGCATGGATATGCGAAGTGTGTGGACATATCCACTATGGTAAAAAAGCTTTAGAGGTTTGCCCTGTGTGTAAACATCCACAAAGTTACCAGTCAAGACTAAATGATATCAAATAGGGAGAAAATATGGCATATAACAAACTGACGGAGGAAGAGACAAGAGTCATCGTAAACAAAGGAACTGAGCGTTCTTTTACAGGAAAATTTTGGGATCATAAAGAGGACGGTATGTACACCTGCCGTCAATGTAATGCCAATCTATTTCCTTCAGATGCTAAGTTTGACAGCGGTACAGGATGGCCTAGCTTTGATGATGCAGTTGAGGGTGCAGTCAAAGAAGTACCTGATGCCGATGGTAGACGAGTAGAGATAGTCTGTGCTAACTGCGGTGGACACTTAGGTCATGTATTTAAGGGTGAAGGTATGACAAAAAAAAGCACCCGACACTGTGTTAACTCTGTCTCTTTGGATTTTGTAAGTTTATCCAAATAGTCCGTCTCAAATAACCAATAAGGAATTACAATGAAACATGAAAAAGCGATTTTAGCAGGTGGATGTTTTTGGGGTATGCAAGAGCTTATCCGTAAACTTCCAGGTGTTATTAGCTCAAGAGTTGGTTATACAGGTGGTGAAGTACCAAATGCTACCTACCGTAACCACGGAGACCATGCAGAAGCTGTAGAAATACTCTTTGATCCTTCAAAGATAAGTTATAGAGCTTTGCTGGAGTTTTTTTTTCAGATACATGACCCCTCTACACCAGATAGACAAGGCAATGACAGAGGAAGATCTTATCGTTCAGAGATTTTTTATACTACAGATGAACAAAAAGAGGTAGCTCTGCAAACTATAAAAGATGTAGATGCTAGTGAACTGTGGCCAGCAAAGGTTATTACTCCTGTAACAAAAGCAAGTGAGTTTTGGGAAGCAGAACCAGAGCATCAAGACTATTTGCAACATTATCCAAATGGTTATACCTGTCACTTTATAAGACATAACTGGGTACTTCCAAAGTCTTAATAACCTTCCCATCCATCTTTGTGTAGGAACAAATGTTCCACACAACTACACAGAGTTTGGGTACACTTCTGGTAAACAAAATAAAGGAATTATCATGAAAAAATTATTATTATTTTTATCCCTTAGTGTTGCCCTATTTGCAAAGACACAAACCATTGTCTTTGCAGCAGGTTGTTTTTGGGGTGTTGAAAAACACTTTGAGCATATGGATGGTGTCATCAAAGCGACCTCAGGTTATGCAGGAGGAGATTATGACAACCCAACATATAAAAAGGTTCTATCATATAGAAAAAACAGTGAAGGTGTAACTAATCACACAGAGTCTGTTGAAGTTGTCTATGATGATAGTAAAATTTCTACAGAGCAACTGATAAAATCATTTTGGGAGCTTCATAATCCTACACAAGGAAATCGTCAGGGTAATGATAGAGGTAACAACTACCGTTCGGCACTCTTTTATACAAATGAAACACAAAAGAGCATAGCCTTGGCAACCAAAAAGGTTTATCAAAAACTGCTTAAAAAGGCAGGGTATGGCACTATTACTACAGAGATAAAGCCTCTAAAAAAGTTTTATCCTGCCGAAGATTTCCATCAAGATTATCTACAGAAACACCCCTTTGGCTACTGCCCTAACCATGCCACGGGTGTAAAGTTTGGCAATCAAAAGATAGCTGTAGACATGATACAACCTCTTGGTGGCAAAGAGATAGTAGTCATAGATGCTGAGCATTGTCCTTTTTGTGCTAAGTTCAAAAAGAATGTAACCGATCACTATAAAGGTAGTATACCTTTAAGAACAGTACATCAAGACCAACTAAAAGGCTTTAAACTCCATACTAAAATAGAAGGTACACCTACGGTACTTTTTGTTGTAGATGGAGAAGAGATCTATTCTTATGTAGGATATATGGATGAAAAAAAGTTTTATAGAGCTGTAGGAAAATTTAAACTAGGTAAAGAGAGTAAAGCTTTTGATGTCGCCTTTAAAAAGAGTACCGACAGTCGTTTTTGTAAAAAGTATGAAGAGTTCAAACACACAGGTGATGGTGTTTTTATAGACAAAGTCTCCGGAGACATCCTCTTTGATACCCGTGATAGGTTTAACTCTGGTTCTGGCTGGTTAAGCTTTTACAAGGCTGTAGATGGTGCTGTTGTTGAGAAAGCAGATTATGCTTTAGGTATGAAACGGGTGGAGATACTTGCTAAAAAATCTGGGGCTCACTTGGGTCATGTATTTAACGATGCTCCAGGAGGGAGACAACGCTTTTGTATCAACGCAACCATACTAGAATTTGTACCAAGAGATAAGATAAAAAAATAATGCAAAAGGTGGGTTTTGGTGGGAGTTGTCACTGGTGTACGGAGGCTATTTTTGACTCTTTAAAAGGTGTTAGCCAAGTAGACCAAGGGTGGATAACTTCCACCCAGCCAAATGCCACTACCCCAAGCGAAGCTGTCATCGTCCACTACGATGAAAAAAAAACTACACTAGACATACTCACCGAAATACATCTCTACACCCATAATGCTACTTCCAATCATACTTTTAGAGATAAATATCGTTCTGCCATCTATACTTTTGATGATGAGCAAGAGATTAAAGCTCAAAATATTTTAAAACAGATGCAGAAGCTTTTTGAAAAACCTTTGGTGACTAAAGTCTATCCATTTGGTACATTCAAACTTAACGATGAGAAATATTTAAACTACTATAAAAGTAATCCAGAAAAACCTTTTTGTCAGGTGAGGATAGAACCGAAATTGAATGTACTTTTAGAACACTATAAAAACTATGTCAAATAATCTCTTATACAATATGGAAAATATCTGCCACTGTTCTGTTTAATTTAATGGAACAAATGTTCCACCACTGCTTTCGTTAATTTGCTACACTTCCAACATCTACAATAATAAAGGATAAAAATGAAAAAAACAATACTCAGTTTAGTGACAATAGCTACACTTTTTACAACAGCAAATGCTATGGAAAAAACAAGTAAATGTGGTGCTGGAAAATGTGGTTCAAGTATGAAAATGAACATGAAAAAAGCCTATATGATGAATGATAAACATGAAATGATTCGTCCTACAAACTATAGAACTTGGGTATATATAGGTACACCAGTTACACCAAATGACCTAAACAATGGTCACGCAGCATTCCCTGAAATGCACAATGTCTATATAGATCCTGAATCATATAAAGTCTATAAAGAAACAGGTGTGTTTAAAGAAGGTACGGTTATCGTAAAAGAGTTAGTTACTGTTGGTGCAACTTCTGCAGTGAGTGGTAAAGGATATTTTGAAGGTGAGTTTATAGGGCTTGAAGCCTCTGTGAAGAGCAAAAAAGATTTTCCTAAGGAACCAGGAAACTGGGCGATCTTTAGTTTTTCAAACATGAAAACAGGTGTTTTAAAAGATACTGCTCCTGCGATGCCTGTAGATAAATGTGTAGCCTGTCACCAGGCAAGTGCAGCAGATGATTTTGTATTTACACAATACTACCCTGTTTTAAGTGCAGCGAAAGGTGTTGGGAAAATAAATCCTGAAGCAACGGCGAAAAGAGCTGTTCAAATGATGAAAAAAGACGAAAAAAGCAATAAGTAACTGTGAAAAAGTTTGCAGGTGTTCTTTTTGTATTTTTTGTTGCGATACAGTTTTACAATCCATACAAAAAACCACCTACAACATACTTGCCAAAAGATGATTTTGTGATTTTTGAAAAAGTTCCCCAAAAGATAGCAGCTATCATAAAAACGGCTTGTTATGACTGTCATTCTCAGAAGCCAAATCTTCGTCTTTATGATAATGTTGCTCCTGTATCTTGGTATATAGAAAGAAACATACAAAAAGCAAAACGATCACTAAATTTCTCAAAATGGGGAAGGATGGAAGATTGGCAACGAAGAGTATTTTTGCAAGGAGGGATTGTGTACGATATAGAAACAGACCGAATGCCTCCTCGCCCATATCTTTTGATGCATCCAGATGCAAAGATATCAAAAAAGGATATAAAACTACTCAAACGATGGACGAGTGGGTTGGATTTACGCTAGGTATCCGACTCTCTTCTTAGCCGATTTAGAGACTGTCTGGTTATGCCAAGATAAGATGCGATGTGATCGACACAAACATCTTTTTCAAACACACCTGGGAAGTAGCTTACGAGAAGGTCTAGCCGCTCTTTTGCACTTTTTGTCAGGAGGTTAAAAGTTCTCTCTCGCATCACGGCATAAGAGTCTTCTGCCATTTTAGTGGCAAGTTTTTGCCACTTACAGTTGCTCTCATAAAGTGCTAAGAGTTTCTCTTTTTCGATTTTTACAAGTGAAGCATCTACAAGTACCTCAAAAGCCAACTCTTCAGGAGTATTTTGGGTAAAACTCACATAATCAACCACAGCGATATCCATCAACATCCGATGATCTATACTACCCATATCAAGACAGTGAAATGTCCATGTAAAATCTTTGCCATCTTCTTCAAGTTTATAAGATCTGACGATACCATCTACGATAAAATAGAGGGTATCTGAAACAGCACTTTCACCATAAATATGTTCACCCTTTTTGTATGAAACTTTGGTAAACAAAGAGGAGAACTCTTCCCACTCTTTGTCATCTAGTGTGATAAACTGTTCGATATATTCTCTCAGTAGTGTGAGCATTAAAGCACCTTTTTTTGTTATTATATCAAGTTATCATAAGACAGCTATCTTCTTGGCAAACAGGGTGTAACTTTTGACTATCCTTTTGATGAAGATGTGCAAGTTTATCGTATCTTTAAAAAGATATTTGCATTTACGACACATCAAAGGGCTCATCGACTACTCTTATGATTTGGTATTTCAAAGCTTGCCCAAGAAAAAACGAGAACTGTTAGGATAAAAGAGAAAAAGTGAAGTGATTTTCGCTGGGGATTGGATGGGGCTAAATATGACAAAACTCTCTTTGACATATCTTGTGCCTTTTGTTGTATCTTTTTATATGGTAAAGAAGATACAAGATAGTTAGGTTTTTAGTACTTCTATTGTTTCAAAATAAACTCTGCCACACTTTTTGGCTTATCAATTTGTACAAAATGACTTGCATTTTTTATGATGTGTAGTGTAGAGTTTGGAAATAGGGCATGAAATTCTTTTGCCACGCCAACATTGAGATCCTTATCATCTTCACCAAATACAATTATCACAGGTTTGTGAAACTTAGCCAACTCTATGGCTGCTGTATCTCTTCTACTCTCTACTTCTTGGACTAGCACATCGTTTAATCCAAAAAATGCCTCTCGAATCCCCAATGCTTTATAGGCAAATATTTTTGCATACAACTCTCTCTTCTTATCATCTGATATAAACTGATTTACTTGTTCTATCATCCCTGATTGCCAACGTGCATCACTGATTGATGTGAAGAAAATCGCAAGAGATCGTTTTATACCAGGCGTTGAAAAAAGTTCAATCGCATCTGGTGCTTTTAGCGATGGTGTGGGCTGATAGTAGGTATTGAGTAAGACTAGCGTATTGATTTTGTTTTCATGTTCCAATGCCCATTCTATCCCCACTGGACCTGATGCATCGTGCACCACCACAACAATATCATCTAACTTAAAGTGATCGATCACAGTTTGCATATCTTGTTTTAAACTTTGTGTTGTATAGGTATGATTTTTGGGTTTATCAGAATCTCCCCAACCCAGAAAATCAAATGCAATAACATGTCTACTTTTACTTAGATAGGGTATCAGTTCATCATATAAGTGAAGATTGTCAGGGAAACCATGCATCAACAAGATCGTTGGCTCTTTTCCTTTGTTCTCTTTTCCAAACTCTCTTGCATGTAAAAAGTACTTGCCTCTTTTGATTTTATGCGTAGTGAAAGTATTTAGTTTATCAAATACCTTTTCATGCTCTAAAAATGTAACTTTATACGCATTTTTTGCCGCACAACCTGATAATAAAGCAATAAAAACTGTAAAAAATAGTAACTTTTTCATATCTTCTTCTCCCCATGATTTACAAAGCCATGATATAGATAAAAAAAAGTTATGTCATTCACAAATGTTAAGGTTTGTGTTCATGTTTCAATCGACTTAGATGTTGTGGTGTGATACCCAATAAAGTGGCAATATGGCATTGAGGTATTTTGTCTAAGAGGTGTGGTGTATCGCGTACAAAACTTTCAAATCTCTCTTTGGCTGTTTGTGTTTGTCTTTGGATGATGAAATTGTGAAGATACATATACGCTTCTTGTGCCAATAATCTGCCTAATCTATCGCCTTTTTTTGTATGGTTATAGATAAATTCTATATCTTTATAATCTGTCATCACTATTTGTGAGTCTTCGAGGGCGACGATTTCCAACTTTGAACCTTTTTGGGTTAAAAAACTTTCATAATCCACCACAAGTAGATTTGTCATGTGTGAGTTTTTATCATTAAAATAGACACTCCAAGTTGTATCTTTTCCATGTTCATCTATGATAAATCCCCGTGCTAAACCATAGTTCATGAACATGAGATGTTTATAGGTATCTCCGATATTATGGATGATGTCACCCTTTTGGTAATATTTGATTTTTAGCTTTGATTTGATCAAATTCCACTCTATAAAATTTAGTGAGACATATCGTTGTAAAAATTGTTTGTATTGTAAATACATGTTTTTCCCTTGTCGTATGTTATCTTGTATTTGGCGACAGTTCCGAAGTCAAGTGACATTTTTCGCAC
>JALULO010000004.1 GCA_027056215.1 Campylobacterales bacterium
GCTATAAACTGCTCTCTTTCTACTCATAATATTTCCCTCTCATTTTCTTGTGTTATTTTATCCTATTCTAAATAAGGATTTTGAAAATGTTGTTTGGTTTTTTTGGGGTAGTATAAGTTTCCCTCGATACAGAGTAAAGTTGGGTGATATTTTTCGTATTCATGGAGATAAAGAGTCACTAGAAAGATTGCAAAGTGATGAGTGGGTAAAAAAATACCCTAAAAATTTCCATATTTCTGAAATAAAACATGTTCCTAAAGATGTAAAGTTTAGAGTGATATCTAGAATACAACAATCCATGTCTCAATCCAAGTTAAGAAGACTTATAAAAAGAGCGGAAGAGGGCAAAGGTGGCATAAAGGAAGATGATATAAAAAAATACAAGATAAAGATGCTACAAGGAGGATTGGACAATCCTTTTGTTGAACTCATAAGTGGCTCAAGCAAACAAAGGTATAGATTATTTGTAGCGCTTGGAGAGTTGCAAGATAGTGAAGTCAAAGGAGAGTTTGATACTTTTGGTCTAAGCAAAACTGCAACCGTTCCATGGTTTTAAAACAAGATAAGCTTCATTGTGTATAATAATATCATGATGATTAGATTAAAAGAGCAACAACAACATACTATCAAACAACTCGCACAGGAGCTTTTTAACAGCTCTAAAGTGATGATATTTGGTTCTCGTGCGGATGTCCATCAAAAAGGTGGAGATATCGATATCTATATCCAAACAGATAAAAAAGAGGATATTTTAAAGTCTAAAATTGTTTTTCTAAGAGAGTTTGAGAAGCTTTTTGGTGAACAAAAAGTGGACTTGCTTGTGGATAATGGCACTAAGGAAAAAAAGATATTTGAGATTGCTAAAAAAGAGGGGTTTGCACTATGACACTTGAACAAGTTAGAAAAGAACTTGATATGCATTTTAGTAGGATAGATGCGATTTTACCTGAACTTAAAGGTTATCTTCCTTTAAAAGAGAGTGATTTTCGAGAGATTGAGAAGATTAAAACGATTGATTTTTTCATCTATCGGTTTACTAAGATTCAAGATAGGATGGGTGAAAAGTTGTTCCCTCTCATCCTGAAAGAACTCTATGAATACAAAAGTAGCATGTCTTTGATAGATGTTTTGCATCGGCTAGAGAAGCTAGAATTGTTGGATAGTAGTGATACATGGATAGACTATAGAAAACTCAGAAACACCCTCACGCATGAATACCCTGACAATGAAGACGAGATGATAGAATCTATCGTACTTGCCATAGAAGTGTATGAAAACTTAAAAGAGATATATGCAAAGATGTTAGCTAGGGTTTGATAATAATATAAAAATAACCATTATTTTAGACTGTCTGTATAAAGCCCTAAAATAAGGCGTTATTTGTTGTGTTAAAAAATAATGGTATAATTGGTGAAAATCTTTTGAATGTGCTTTATAGCTTCATTTAGGGATGAAATTTTGCAGTAAACTGCCGAGTAGGTAGCTTAGAAAAAAACATAGACTCTAAAAAGCTTGTTGGTAAAGTAAACTGCCGAGTAGGTAGCTTAGAAAAATACATTGAGTGCCGTCTTTTGCAGTATTTGGTAAACTGCCGAGTAGGTAGCTTAGAAATAAGATTATACAAAGATTGCAAGTATTCAATCGTAAACTGCCGAGTAGGTAGCTTAGAAATACTGCTTTAAGTGTTAGATCTATGCTCTCCAGTAAACTGCCGAGTAGGTAGCTTAGAAAGAAAAAGAGAAGATCTTTTTCGGTATCTACAAGTAAACTGCCGAGTAGGTAGCTTAGAAAATAACTTTAGATAATTGTCTAGGTGTCACTTGGTAAACTGCCGAGTAGGTAGCTTAGAAATTTATCAATGGGAATAACAAAAAAGAAGTGCAGTAAACTGCCGAGTAGGTAGCTTAGAAAAACGCCCCAAAAGAAGCATAGAGCAGATCCCAGTAAACTGCCGAGTAGGTAGCTTAGAAATTTTTTTATCGCTGTTGAGTCAAGGGCTTTTCGTAAAGATATTTGTCGATGGTAACTTCTCTTTGGATGAACACTTTAAACCGATTGTAGCATTGACACTCGGACTTGCCATTTTTGACCTAGCTAAAACCATACTGGAGAGAGAAGTCTTTTTCAAAAACTATGCCAAGGAGGGAGAAGATGCCACCATACTCACAAAATTTTCCATCGCAATCATCATCGCCCTCTCCATCGAAGCGTTGATGGTTGTATTTAAAATCGCTTTGCATGACTATTCTCAGATGATTCATGCATTTTATCTTATCAGCGGTATTGCACTGTTTGTGGTATCATTGGGAATCTACAGTTATTTGACAAAAAAAACATATGTAGGAGATATTCCCAATTCAACAGCTTAAAGGTTTTGCACATAAGAATTGGCTATCCTGTTGGTTTAGTACCAATAGGGTTTGTTTTTGTTATATTTAGGTTTAAAACCATACAATTAGCATATGAAATTATTAATCGTTGAAGATGATGAAAATATACTCTCCTTTTTAACAAGAGGTTTTCGTGAGGATGGTTATGTCGTCGATGTTGCAGAAGATGGAGAAGATGGGGAGTATTTGGCGAGCATAAATGTTTATGATGTGATCGTCTTAGATTGGATGTTGCCCCTAAAGAGTGGGATAGAGATGATAGCATCCCTTCGTGAAAAAAACATCACAACACCTACTATTATGCTCAGTGCCAAAGGTGAGATAGCTGACAAAATCAAAGGTTTGAAAGTGGGTGCGGATGATTACCTCTCAAAACCATTTTCATTTGAGGAGCTTCAAGCAAGGGTCGAGGCGCTACACCGAAGAGATATATCCCAAGGAGTTAACCTGATCACCTTTGGTGATATCATGATAAACAGCGACAGTAAAATAGTCAAGAAAGAGGGAAAAGTTGTTGAACTCACGGCAAAAGAGTATGAGCTTTTAATGTTTTTGATAAAACATAAAAATGCTATTGTTTCAAATATCATGATAGAAGAGCAGCTTTGGGGAAATCAAGCCTATGTAAACTCAAATGTCATCCAAGTCACCATATACCACTTAAGAAAGAAAATTGGTAAATATTTGATAAAAAGTCACAGAGGGTTGGGATATACCATTGAAATTTAACGCTCTCAAAACACGGGTACTTGTATGGTTTGGCGCGGTTGCTTTTGTTGTATTGGGCATATTTGGTCTCTCTTTCAATTACTTTCTAAACAAAAGTATAGATAACAACATAAAAGTCAAACTCCAACTCATCGCACACCAATACAATGACTACAAAAACACTCCAGATATAGGAATAGCCATCATCCGTGAGGGGAAACTAAGAGAAAAAAACAGCAACTTTACACTCAAAAACTATAAGCGCTATCTCCATAAACAACAAAACTTTTTTATCATAGAGCGTGAGATTGATGATTTTATCGATGCCCTTTATGTAGAGCAGTCACCCTCACAAAGTATCATGATATATAAAAAGAACATAGACAATAAAATAGAAGATTTTCAGGATACTCTGCTTTTTTTGATTCCTCTTTTGCTAATCATTTTTATCTTTTTAGCAAGTAAAATGTTAGATAAGATACTCCACCCCGTACACGACCTTACCAAAGCTACCAAAGATATAAGCATCACAAAATTTACAAAAAAGATACCCTTGCCCAAAGAAGATGATGAGATAAAAGCATTGGTTATCTCTTTTAATGAGATGATAGAGAGACTCAAAGATGGTGCCAATAGGCTGGATAGATTTAACGCAGATGTATCGCATGAACTTAAAACCCCTCTCACTGTGATACAAGGCGAGATAGAGATAACGCTTAGAAAACTAAGAGAACCAAAAGAGTATATCCAAAGCTTGCAAACCATACAAAAACAGTCATTTGTGATAGAACAGATAGTCAAACAACTCCTATTTTTGACAAAATACTCCAAAGAAAATATCAAAGAGTCATTTGAAAAAGTCTCACTAGATACGATGCTCATAAGCTGTGTGGATAAGTTTCAAACACAACTAAAAACCAAAAATATCAAACTTCACATCATAAAGATAGACCCCCTCACCCTAGAAGCAAACCCCGTCTTGATAAAGTCAATATTTGTCAACCTCATAGACAATGCCATAAAATACACCCCTGAAAATAAAAACATCACCATATCGCTCTACAAAGATAGCAAAATCCACTTTATCATCAAAGACGAGGGCATAGGAATACCGCCAAAACAACTCCAAAAAATCACAGATAGATTTTACAGAGTTGATCAATCCCGAAACAAAAAAATCCAAGGCTTTGGACTGGGTCTGAGCATCGTCAAAAATAGTGTAGCTATGCATGGAGGGAGTTTGGAGATAGAGTCAAAAGAGGGAGCGGGGAGTGTTTTTAGGGTGGTGTTGTAAGATTTAATCAGCCGATTATCCATATTTTGCTATTTTCTCTAATGATATCACCAAATCCAAAGATCAATAGTGAAAGCGACACTGAGCTACAACAAGCAAGTCATCTATGATTTTATATACCAAGCGATGTTCTGAAGTAATGCGCCTTGACAAATACCCTCTGTAGTTCCCTTTAAGTCTCTCGGGTTTTCCCAGTCCATTGGCATCAATGGGATTTCTTTTTATGTCTTCTAAAAGGGTGTTGATTCTTTTGAGGATTTTTTGATCCATTTTTATCCAATACTGATAATCTTCCCAACCTTTATCAGCAAAGCCAACTATCATAACTTTAAATCATGTTTTGTGAAGTTAAGATTATCTATTTGCTCTACTGCATCATTTAGTCTATCTCTGTTTGCCTTTGAAGAGAGCAAGTACATAGTCTCCTTCATGGCACTATACTCTTCATAAGACAAAAGCACTGCTGTTTTTTTATCTTTAGTACTGATGATAAACTCATCATAGTCATCGCAGACTTTTCCTATGATGGTTTTAAGATTGTTTCTGGCTTC
>JALULO010000005.1 GCA_027056215.1 Campylobacterales bacterium
TCATCAATCCTATTTTGCAATTCCGGATCAACTTTTAAAATAAGCTTTTTATGTGTACCAAGTATCTTTTTTGCTTCATCTTGGGTTAGTTTGTTACGGGAAATGATGCCTACGCTCATCATATCTTCATCTTTTTGGTACTGTTTGGCATAAAGTGTTACTGTCGTGATGCTTTTTATATCATGGTTGTTTAAAGTGATATAGGAGCTATTTTTGGTGTATTGGTTAAACATAGATATCAAAGACTGTCGTTCATATATCTTTAGCTGTCCATATATTGTATCTCTGTTTTCTATGGTTTCTGTTACACGAAAAGTGTAATCAATGTCCAAATGACTTTCCCATAGTATTGGCTGTTCTTCTTTCGTTTCAAAACTTCCATAAAAATAGCAATACCACTCACCAGCCAACTTTTCTAAAAGTGGATGCTCTATTGTATAAGGGTATGATTGTGTTAACAAATCCTGATAACTGAAACTTTGGCGATACAGTTTTTTAAAATTGCCAATATATCCATTAATGCGTTGTTTATTTTGTACGATAGTAAAACTTTTATTCTCTCCTACGTGCTCTTTACTAACAACATATCTATGGCTCTGAGCATAAAAGAAATCATCACTAAATCCATTTTTTTCTATCTGCTGCTGATAAATAAAAGAAATCGTCACATCTGCTTCATTTAGTTCATGTAAGACAGTATAAAAGTTTCTTTTATCTAGATTTTGATTGCTACGTATCACAAAAATAATCGTAAATTTTACACCATCTTTTGCACGCGCAATCACCAATTCTTTTATCGATTCTTTTTCTGGAGATTCATATAAGAAAATATTTTCACTTGTTTGAAATATCGGTAAAACAATACAAGCTTCTTTTTCGGCTTGATTTTTCAAAAATCGTAAAAACTCTAAATAAACACGTTTACGATCTGATAAAAAATAATCTTGATTTAAAGAAAATTTATCATACATCTTTTTAAACGCATGAAATTCTGTAAAAATCATATGATGTGCTAACGATGTCTTGATATGGGGAGAATACTTTACCTTTGAAAAAAATGTATGAAGATTGTGGATTTTATCTTTATATCTAGAAAGGTATTTTGCATCTAGTTCACGTTCCTCAAATGTATAAAGATTTTCAATAGCATGAAGTTGTTCACTCTCATTTAAAATAAGATAATGTTTGGCTCTTTCCTTCTCATTCATCTTAGTCTCTGTTAAAATAACTTTTTTTGCTATAGGAATTTTCTGATTTCGATCATTTATACCAATCGCCAATCCATAGAGTATATTGTTATATACGGGTTTATCTGATTTTCTTTTAAGGGATGTTTCAAAGAGTAACGTAACATGATCATAACTGTTTTCAAGTGTAAATGAAATTCTATTTTGATAAAATGTTATGCTTCCCAAATATTCTGAAGCATTGATTTTATTGGACGGCGGTATTACACTTATACTCCAACTATTTTCAACAGAAGATATCGGTTTTGAATCACTATAATCAATCTCATAGCAACTAACCTGCCCATCATACATATAAATATATCGATAACTTGTATCAAAGTTTAAAGAGAGCGTTTGTTCATAAGCGATATAATCATCAAGCCTTTTTGTAAATGCATCAAGATCACATTGGATAAAGTCATCCAATGTGAAAAGTGCCTTGCTATGCATCTGCAATTTGCTAAAGGGAAAGTGTTCATATTGTTTTCTAAAGTCATTCTCCTGAACATTGCTTCCTTTGATGTATCTATTGATCACTCTGCGACGAGAGTGTGTATATTTGTAATTTTTTTGAAATTCAATTTGATTTGTAAACAGTTCCAACAGTCTTTGTGTATCTTCATGACAGTAATGAGTATAAATAATTCTAACTTTATCCCCCAAAAGTTGATTAATTGTTTTACCTTTATCTGCCATCACATATCCTTGTCATATATCTTAATATATCACAATAGTAATCAAAAGTCATTAAGTTTTAATAAATTCCTTGTAAGGCTTTATTTTAGGTGCTTCAGTGGAGTTCCGATTAGTTCACTTGATAAGACAATAGATTTTTTATATGATAAATAGTATATAAATCTAATAAGGAGGATTTTATGAAATTATTTAAGAAATCAATATACTATTTTAATAATCTTATTACCATAGTGTTTAGCATACTAGCGCTTTTTATTGTAGTCATCATAACCTTAGTGACCAAGATTGACAATCTCATCAATCCAAATATCAACCTTGACTCGATAGAAGACACTATCATCGATGATACAATATATACTGTCTATTAATGGTCGGAGCGACAGGACTTGAACCTGCGACCTCTACCACCCCAAGGTAGTGCGCTAGCCAGACTGCGCTACGCCCCGACAATCAACTACAGATTATAGCCAAAAAATTTATAAATTTCATTCTAAAATTTCGATATAATATAGTTAGGAGTTTTTCTATGAATACATATAAATTTATCGTTTCTGGTAAGGTACAAGGTGTGTTTTATAGGAAAAGTATACAACAGATGGCAGCACTTGGTCAAATACAAGGTTATGTTCAAAATTTGTCCGATGGAAGTGTAGAAGTTGTAGCTTTTTTATATGATGATCAACTAGAGGATTTTTTACACATTCTGAAAAATGGTTCTCCTATGAGTCATGTTGATCATGTTAGCTATAAAATTCTTGAAAACGATGATTTAATTTATGATGGATTTGAAATACGCTAATAAATAAAGGATTTTTATGCAAAATCTTAAAAAACAAATTTTTTCCCAAATCGATACGATCAATGAAAAAGTCATCACACTGCGTCATGACTTACATCAACACCCTGAACTTTCAGGTCATGAAGAACATACAAAGTACCTCATCAAAGGCATCCTTGAAAGCAGTGGCTATAAGATCACTGAATTTGATACCCATTTTGGATTAATAGCAGATTTAGAAATCAACAAAAAAGATGCAAAGCGTGTGGCTTTGAGAGCAGATATGGATGCACTTCCTATAGAAGAGCAAACAGGTGTACCATATAGTTCGAGGGTGAAGGGTGTGATGCACGCTTGTGGACACGATAGTCATACTGCAATCGCTCTTGGTGCCGCTATCGCCTTGGCTGATTACAAAGAAAAATTACCTGGTCATATACGCTTTATTTTTCAACCTTCAGAAGAGAGTAAAGATGGTGGGAGTATACAAATGATAGAAGGTGGTGCACTACAAAGTGTTGATGCCGTCTTTGGTTTGCATGCTTACCCTTATCTTCCTACGGGTCAAATAGGCTATAAATATGGTGTTATGATGGCTTCAGCAGATATCTTTACTATCGAAGTATTTGGTAGATCTGCACATGGGGCGAGACCCCATGAAGGAGTTGATGCTATATTGGTAACTTCATTGATTGTTAACTCTTTAAATTTGATTGTTTCACGTCGAATCGATCCACTACATCCTGCGGTAATCTCACTCGGAACAATCCAAGGAGGCAAAGCATCAAATATCATCTGCGATCATGTTCTTGTAACAGGAACTGTTAGAACAGTCAATGAAGGTATACGAAAAAACATTCCTCTTATGATGGAAGAGTCAATCAAAGGCATTTGTAAAACGATGGATGCCAGCTATGATTTTGATTATCAATTTGGGCAACCCGAACTTATCAACAATAACAAAATGGTAGATATCGTAGTAAAAGAAGCTCAAAAAATAATCGGTAAAGAAAATTGTATAGATTTGCTTGATCCTGTTATGGGAGGAGAAGATTTTTCTGAGTACTTACAGCTTGTTCCGGGTGCATTTTTCAGACTAGGTACTTGCAATGAAACAAAAGAAACTTGTATTTCACAACACAATAGCCGATTTAATGTAGATGATGATGCTTTAAAAAGTGGTATGAAAATCTTATCGGCTATAGCATTGCAAACACTTACAAAAGATTCCTGATGAAAAATAGTGTTTTACTAAAAATACCTGCAAATAAATCATTTTTTAATATTATCAAATCAACGATTACACACCTATCACAAGATATTCATTTTTCACAAAAAGGAACAGATGCTCTTATCTCTGCGACACAAGAACTTTTTTCAAATGCTCTCATTCACGCCTATCAAGGGAAAGACGGCTTTGTAGAGATAGTTTTTCACTCCTTTGCATATGGACTTCGCATTGATGTACATGATTGGGGCATGCCTATGGCTCCTTTCAAATACAGTAGTGTACCCATAGACTTACCAAATGACGAAGGCTTTAATAAAATCTATAAACTAGTCGATCGGTTTGAGTATTTTAATCTTGGTAAAAATGGTAAAAAATTTTCTATCATCAAGTATCTCAATCATAATACTTTAGCTAAATCACTTACGGCAATACCAAACAATCAAAATAATCTAAAGAACTTTAAACAAGCTACAATCAAAACAAGAAACTTTCAAGCCGGCGATGAAGAAGCAATAGCTAAACTAATTTACCAAAATTATGGAAACAGTTATGTAAAAGATCTTTTTTATTATCCTAAAAAGATTATCGCCCTTCAAAATAAAAAGATCTTTTCTATTATTGCCCTTCATCATGACAAAATTGTTGGGCATTTTGCTCTCGCAAAAGCAGATGATTCCAATATAGCCGAAATCGGTGTAGTCGTTGTACATCCTCAATATAAAGGACTAGGGATCATGAATAAAATGTTTGATACGCTGTTAAAAAGAGCACAGGAACTTAAACTTGATGCTATTTTTGGAGAAGCTATCATGTATCACATCTTTAGCCAAAAAAGCAACCTTACCCATGGTTTTTTTGAATCTGCACTTATGCTAGGAAAAGCTCCAGCAGATGTATCCATAGAAAATAATGACCTTAGTAAAAAGATGCGCCGTGGCTCTGTACTCATCGGATATAAAATCTTTCACTATCCTAAACAAGAACTCATATTCCCTAAAATATATA
>JALULO010000006.1 GCA_027056215.1 Campylobacterales bacterium
AAAATAGTTAACCTTGTTTTCATTATCTGCCATACCGCGCAATGCTACCCTTGCTCTAAATATGTTAAATCCTGATTGGTCCACTAAATCTGGTCCAAGCAAAGAAAATGGTGTTTTGTTTTTACCCTCTTTAATCAAAACACTCCCATAATCTTTTTTATAATTTACCTGTACAAAACCCCAAATCTTAGGTTTTTTACTTCGATATGGGACTTTTATACCTTTGGGTGCGACTGTTTCAGGTTGTGTCCCTTGAAGCATTAACCAATTGGCTGCATCTACGTGTGTTGATAATATCAGCACTGTTAAACCCACTAGTTTTACTTTTGAAATCGTTTCCATTCATTTCCTCCTTCTGAAAAGTTCCATAAATATATAATAAAAGTATAAAGAAAAGACAAAGAAAAGACTTGAAAATGATAGTGTAAAATAAAGTTTGCATGTGTTGTATAAAATCGTTATTGGGCTTGAATTTTTAACACATCCATCATAAAACGGTGGATACTTTCATAAACTTCTTCTTTTCCTTCACTCGTCAGTATGATATGGTTTTTTCTTGGTAGCAGTATCAATTTTTTTGTTTTAGAGTGAACTTGGTCATAGATAAGTTGTGCACTTTTTGGATTGACTACCGGATCATTGTCTCCTTGGAGTATGAGGATTGGACTTTTGATATTTTGTAGGCTTTGCTGAGCATATGTCATCACTTTTTCCATTTGGGCGATGGAGGCTAGTGGATGTTTGGTGTAGTTTATATCTGGATTTTCGGTATCGTTTTGTATCCACTCTTTGATCCCTTTTGCGTGTAAAGTTGTGAGCATTTCATTGAAAGCATGCAGTGAGGGAACGACATAGCTGACTTGTAGATTGTTCAGTTTCAGTGCTGAGTTGATCGCTATAACACCCTCTGTTTGATATTTTCCAGCATGTATAAGCGCTAACAATCCACCAGTAGAAAATCCACCTATAAAAACGCTATCACATACTTGACGCATCGCGGTAAAAGCACGTTCAAAGTCTAGCTCCCAGTCACGTGCCTGTACAGTTTTTAAGGCTTCAGGATCACTTCCATGCCCTCTGAGTCTAGGTAGGTAGATATTGATCCCTTTTGCAAACAGATAAGTTGCCAATCCTTTGGCTTCAGCAGGAGATGCCATATAGCCGTGGGAAAAGACCAATCCTGTTTTATTTTTTGGATCATATAACACGATCGGTGCACCAACACTTTCATGGGTAGGTGGTTGTTTGAAAAAGCGTACATACTCTTTGGTAAAGTATCTCCAATCACGATCTTTTAGATGTTGAAAGTTGTCTTCTCTGAGTTGTTTTTCTGAAAAAGTAGCATTATGCTCTGCCGCGTCGATGATCTTCTTTTGCCATTTGATTTCATTGAGGATGACTTGTAGTGTATTTTTAACACGTATTTTATTAAAGTCATAGTTTTTTGCAAGTAAATTTTTATCAAAAAGAAAATCTCCCTCACTATCAGGATAGAGGATATGCTGTATTTTTGCAAGTTTGAGTGCTGAGATAAAGGGTTCAAAATCTTTGTCAAGAATGAGTTGAAAAAGTTCATTTTTTAACTCAGGATGAAGATTTAAACCTTTGATATGACGCAGTTCTCTAGCATTTTTGTAAATCAATGTTCTTAGATAACTCGGACACACTTTAAGCGTGGGCATCGTAACCAAACTGAGGATAAAGATATGATCAAAATTGATCTGCATATTGCCATAGACCTTTTTCATCACATCGTTGATGATGACATGTCTTTGTGTGTCGATAAGTTTATTGGCATATACTTCATCTTCCAAAGAACCCGTATGCTCTTTTTGATAGTGTTCGATGTACTCTTTTACAGAGATTGCTTTGCCAAAGTGCAAGTGCATGTTGGCATCCATCAACAAGTTGATTTCAATCTCAAGCTCTTCAAAAAGTCGCGTTCCTCGTAGATTGAAATATTTGTCTATCCAAAGAAGCAGTCGATTGACACCGGGTCTGATTGGATGGTAAGTGATCGAAAGGGGAACGATTTTCAGGTTGATATTTTCATCGATATCTTTTGTCATGATATGATTTGCATGACAAAATCTTTTCAGCTTTGTTTTCTCTGTGATCTTTTGCATCCGCAACCGCAATATCTCTGCTTTGAGTGCCAAAACTGCCGCACCAGTGTAAATCGGTCCTTCTCTGACAACACTATGGATGCAAAACTTTCCTTTATCAAAAGTGATACGTTTATTTTTAACCATATGTCCTTCAGGATAGATGATCCAATCCGAAGCACCACTTAAAAAGTCATCCACTATGATACAGTCACGGGCTTTGTTTTTGTTGGAAACAGAACCGGCAAGCCGCATATATTCTCCTAGCCATCCTACAAAAACAGTATCGTCCGCCAGTGAACGTCCTATACGTTTGTGCTGATTATACAACAGATAAGGCACAACAAATGTCTCAAAACGGGTAAAATGGTTGGCTAAAAACAAGACCGGAGCACGGGGCAATGTTTCCCCGCTTACGGTGATATTTACACCACTTAGTTTTTTAAGGATTGAAATGATGATGGATGAAAACCATAGTACTAACTTGAGCATTTGAAATACTCCTCATCACTAAAAGAATCAACCGTGATGATCTCAGTTTGCAATGTCCTTGCTTTTTCAATCAAATCTTTTTCATGCGCACTCAGTACTTCTTCACCTGAGTTTTTTAAGACTGCCAATGCCTCTTTTGCAGCTTGCATAGCCAAAGTCGCTTCCTCTAGTATTGCTACACGTCCACCTGTATAGATATTGTGACAGATACGTTCTCGTGCATATTTATTGTTACTCATCATCAGTGCAATCTGGTGTAAATCATCATCTTTGATCACTTCGCCAAAACGATTTAAGCTACCAAACCATCCTTTTAGCCTAAAAAGCTTACCCAAAAATCCACCTGAGAGA
This sequence comes from Campylobacterales bacterium, assembly GCA_027056215.1. GTDB lineage: Bacteria > Campylobacterota > Campylobacteria > Campylobacterales > QNZT01 > QNZT01. Next base: position 2,949 of record JALULO010000006.1, read on the forward strand.
TTTTGGTAAATACCGGCAAAAGCGATATCGATTTCATTAAATCCCCGTGCCATTGCCACTTTTAGTACTACTTCATCCTCTTTTTTAGAACCCTCTTCCAAAAAACGTTTGAGTGTAGCGCCAAGCATATACATCTGAGAAAGGATATCACCAAAACGCCCTGAGATAGATTCTCGTCGTTTGAGATCTTGTCCCATCAAGCCCAAGGCTACATCACTTAAAAAAGCAAACTTAGCCGATGCCCATGAGAGTTTTTGCTCATATCGCTGTGTCACACCACTCTCTCTTGGACGGTGCAAATACCCACGACTCACTCCAAGCAGACAAGCACGAAAAGCATTACGTATGACGTGTTTGATATGGGCAAACAAGAGTGTATCAAAGGTCTCGATATCTTCTCTTTGGAGTGCGTCAATCTCTCCATATGCATAAGGGTGGCATCGGATCATACCCTGTCCAAACTGGATCAACGTCCGCGTCATGATATTTGCCCCCTCGACTGTGATAGCAACAGGTGCACCAAAATAAGCATGTGCCAAAAGATTTCTAGGACCACGTATGATCGCAGCACCACCTTGAATATCCATCGCATCGAGGATATTTTGTCTAAACTTTTCAGTACTGTGGTATTTCATGATAGCGTTAGCAACGGCAGGCTTTGCACCGCTGTCTATGGCACCAAGGGTAAACGTTTTTGCTGCATCTAGTGTATACGTCTGTGCACCGATACGTCCGATTACTTCGGAGATGCCTTCAAACTTAGCGATGGAGAGTCCAAACTGATAACGCACCACACTATACGTTGCTGCTACATAAGCAGCCAGTTTACTACCTCCAGTACTCGTAGAAGGCAAAGAGATACCTCGACCTACCGCCAGTGATTCCATCAACATTTTCCAGCCTTCACCAATGCCTTCTGCACCACCGATCACATCATCGATATCGATAATCACATCTTTACCTATCAACGGTGCATTGACAAAGGGAACATAAAGAGGATCATGGCGTTTACTCTGATCAACACCTTTAAGAGAAGCATCCACCAAAGCACAAGTGATCCCCAAATCTTCAGCCTCACCCAAAAGATGTTCAGGATCTTTACAAACAAATGCCAATCCTATCACTGACGCGATAGCGCTCAATGTGATATAGCGTTTTTCAAACTGTAGTCTGATTTTGAGTTTTCCTGTTTTGTCTTTGAAAACAACACCCTCCGACTGGATAGACGCTGCATCACTTCCCGCTTCTGGTTCAGTAAGTGCAAAACATGGGATATCCCGACCATCAGCCAAACGTGGCAAATAGTGTTTTTTTTGTTCATCAAGCCCATAATGCAATAACAGTTCAGCAGGTCCTAAAGAGTTTGGTACCATCACGGTAATCGCCAACACCTGTGAACGCGTTGCTAACTTTTCGATAACACAACTATGTCCATAAGCACTAAATCCAAGTCCACCGTAAGCTTTTGGGATAATCATCCCAAAAAAACGTTTCTCTTTCAGATAAGCCCAAACTTCAGGTGGTAAGTCTCTGTTTTGAAAAACATCCCAATCCTCTGTCATCGCACACACTTCTTCTACTTCCGTATCTAAAAATGCCTGTTCTTGGGTTGTAAGTTTGGGATAGACATAGCCATAAATCTTATCAAAATCAGGTTTACCACTAAAAAACTCACCCTCTACCCAAACATCTCCAGCACGTAATGCTGTCTTTTCTGTATCTGATATCTTAGGGAGTAGTCCCTTTTGTTTGAGTACATGAAAAAGGGGTCTGGTAAATATCCTTATCCTTGTTTTTTTAAAAAAGTTCATGATACACCTCCGTAAAATGTTTGCTTTTTCTGTGCCATCTGTAGTAACAAGTCTGTAGGAGCAAAACGTTGTGAATAAGCTGCACGAAATTGATTGAGTCTAGTGATAATAAAATCAACACCTAACTGATCTGCATAACGCAACAAACCCCCACGAAAGGCAGGAAAGCCAGTTCCCATCACCATCGCCATATCAAGATATCCGCTATTGTCTACAACGTGTTCTTCCAAACATCTTGCTGCTTCATTGATCATGATCAACACGGTACGATCAAGAATCATATCTTTATCAAGAGAGGTATGGTTTTTTTGCAAAGGTTTGATTTTTTGATTGACTACAGGGGTTTTATACTCATAGTTATAAAATCCAAGACCACTTTTTTTACCAAACCAGCCGTGATCAACCATACTTTTTAGCGTCTCTACAGGATGCATACGTTCTCCATATGCCTGATATAAAATCGCTGAAACTTTTTCCCCGATATCAACACCCACCTCATCTACAAGACGTAGGGGTCCCATCGGCATACCAAATGACAACAAAGTCTGATCAATCAACTCTATATCTGTACCCTCTTCAAAAAGCATTGCTGCTTCATTGAGATAAGGCATCAAAATACGATTGACCAAAAAACCAGCTGATTCTTTGACTTTGATCGGCGTTTTACCCATCTGTTTAGAGAGTTGCACGACCGTGGCAATCGTTTCATCAGTGGTTTTTTCACCTGGAATAATCTCCACCAAAGGCATACGATTGACTGGATTGAAAAAGTGCATTCCTACAAAGCGATCTGGCTGGACTAAATTTTCCGCCAAAGCACTAATCGAGATGGAAGATGTATTGGTAGCGATGATTGTATCTGGACGAAGCACAGCTTCAAACTCTTTATAAATCTTTTGTTTGAGTGCTTTATCTTCACTGATCGCTTCGAGTAAAAAGTCACTCTCTTCAAAACCTTCATACATTACACTAAACGTTATCTTGTCCATTTTCAATGCGATTTCTCTCTCTGTTAGCCTTCCTCTTTTGACATACCCTTCGTAAATCTTACGAATCTTGCTGATTGCTTTGGCTGCACTAACACTTTTTCGCACTTTTAATCGCACATCTATGTCTTGATTGTCCAATGCCCATGCGATAGCACTTCCCATCGTACCAGTTCCCACAATCGCTGCATGATGTATCTCTTTTGGCGCTTTGGTACTAAATGTTTCACTTTTAAGCTGTTCGGAGACCAAAAAAAGTCTGATAAGATTTCTAGAAACATCAGTCATCACCAACTCTCTTTCTGCTTCTCTTTCGATTTTTAATCCCTCATCCAGTGGCTTACCATAACTCTCCTGCATCACTTCGATCACTTTTAAAGGCGCTGGATAGTGTCCATGGGTTTTGGCAAGTACTTTTTTCTTTGCCATAGTTGCGATAAGATAACGCACAGGAGAAAGTCGTTCATACCAGACAATCCCTTTTCGCCGAGATTTGATCTCATTTTCTGCTTTTGTAGCTATGATCGTTTCAACCAACTCCGCTTTTTTAAAGCCCAGATAACCATCTGGTACACAAGCATCTACCAAACCTAGTTTGAGTGCTTTTTCACCTTTAAGTTGTTTGGCTCCTAGTATCAACTCCATCGCCTTGGCATACCCAACCAAAGACGAGAGTCGCTGTGTACCGCCAAATCCCGGTAAAATCCCAAGATTGACTTCAGGAAACCCAATACGCGTATGCGCATGACTCGTAGCGATACGATAATCACATGAGAGTGCCAACTCCAAACCACCACCCAAACACGCACCATTTATAACAGCGATAGTCGGGAAAGGCAGTTTTTCCAGTTTATTGAAAATCTCTTGCCCTTTGGCGATAAAGCGATCGATCACAGTTTGTTCTTTTGCCTGTTCTATCTCTTTGATATCTGCTCCAGCGATAAAGATATCCTTTTTAGCACTTTCGATAAAAAGGGCTTTGATATTTTGATCTTTGAAACACTTATCAAGTTGTTTTTCTAGTGCATCAAGCACCGCTGAGGAGAGAACATTGACACTGCTTTTTGGCATATCAAATGTAAGCGTTGCCACACCTTGTTTATCTGTTTTAAATTTAAAATATTTCATTATGCTACCTCCAGAAGCAGTGCTGCACCCTGACCACCACCGATACACAGTGTCGCTAGTCCACGTTGCAGATCACGATTTCGTAGTTCATGTAAAACAGTTAGAACCAGTCGCGTACCCGTCATGCCTACAGGATGTCCAAGTGCGATTGCGCCGCCGTTTACGTTTAATATAGCGGGATCAATAGCACCTAATTTTACAGATCTATCCAGATGTGTTTTTGCAAAAACATCTGAATCAAATGCTTTGATACAAGCAATCACCTGTGCAGCAAAAGCTTCATTGATCTCCATGATCTCGATATCTTTCATACCAAGTCCTGTTTGTTTAAAAAGCTTTGCAGTCGCAAAAACGGGACCTAACCCCATCCGTCTGGGATCAAGCCCAGTATAGTTGTAAGCACTCAGATAACCAAGCGGTGTCAAACCTCTTTTTTTAGCTTCACGTTCACCCATGACAATCACAGCCGCTGCCGCATCAGTGATTTGAGATGAATTTCCCGCAGTTACCGTACCGTTTTTTCTGTCAAAAAAAGGCTTAAGTCTGGCAAGTTTTTCCAGTGTCTGCTCTTCTCTGATACCATCATCAAAATCCAGTAACGCACCACTAAAATCATCATAAATCACAGGCATACTCTCTTGTGCAAAGCGTCTGCTTTTTTTTGCCTTTGTCGCCTTTTGATGGCTTTGGAGTGAAAACCTATCCTGTGCTTCTCTGCTGATACCAAAGTCTCGGGCAAGAACCTCTGCTGTAGAACCCATCAAAAGCCCACTTACAGGATCAGTCAAACCAGACATAAGCCCCACAATCGGTTTGAGAAAAGAGGGACGAAATCCAAACAATGCACGCAATCGATCAAGTGCTGTTTTGGATTTGGAAAGTTGTGCAAAAAGGGATGTCATCTTTTGGTTATAAACCAGTGGAATATTACTCATCGATTCCACCCCACCACAAAGATAAATCTTCCCTTCTTTTGCATGAATCTTTGCCGCAGCAGTCGTGATAGACTCCATCCCAGAAGCACAGTTACGATGTACCGTCAATGCCGGCGTAGATTCAGGAAATCCCGACCTAAGCGTGATGACTCTGGCTATATTTGCCGCGTGGATGGGTTGGGCAACATTGCCTATCACCACTTCATCTATCTCTTCAAATGCCACAGGTGCACGCATCATCGTTTCTCTAACAAGCTTGCTCCCAAGTGTATCTGCCTGAAGGGTACTAAACTTTCCTCCAGCCTTTGCCATCGGCGTTCTTAAACCCGATATTATTGCTATTCGTTCCATGATATTTCCTTAAATATGTCCTTCATACATCTGTTCGATCGCATCTGAAAAACGCTCCTGAACATGATCGCGTGCAAGTTTCATAGACGGTGTCAAATCGCCAGCCTCTATGCTTAAGACTTCTGCACTAAGATGAAAATTGCGAATCTTTTCCCATTCATTGAGTTTACGGTTGATCATTTTGATAAGGCGTTTAATCTCTTTTTGAAAAGCAACTGATGCTATTTTTTCTTTACCATTGTGAGCATCCACGATCAAAAGTACGGAGACAAAGGGTTTGTTGTCACCAACCACAAGCACATGCTCAAACAAGCCACTGCTAGCCAGTAACTGTTCTATATACTCCACTGAGATAAACTCACCCGTTGAAGTCTTTGCAAGATCTTTTTTCCTACCTGTAATCGTAATATATCCTTCATCATCTATCTTTGCCAAATCTCCGGTATATAACCAACCATCTGCATCTATGGCTGACTTAGTTGCTTTTGGATTGTTATGATAACCGTGCATGATCCCAGGACCTCTAGCAAGCAGTTCCCCTTCACTGCTGAGTTTGACTTCCGTATGAAAAAAGTGCTTACCACAAGTGCCTATCTTATTTTCTCCCGGAGCATTGGCACAGATAACCGGACTTGACTCTGTCAAACCATACCCCTGATATACAGGGATACCGATATTGAAAAAGAAGCGATTTAGATCAGGTGAAAGTGCCGCACCACCTGAGATGATCATGCGTAAACTTCCTCCTAAAGATGCTCTAAACTTTTGATAAACCAGTTTGTCTAGTAATGTATCGATCCATCCATTCTTCGTATCTATATCTTTATGATTTGCTCTGTAAAAAGCAAGTTTGAGAATCCATCGCTTAAGCAAACTCTCTTCTTTTGCTTTTTGTTGCATCTTTGCATAAACTTTTTCAAGCAACCGAGGTACAGTCGTCATCACAGTAGGATGTACCATTTTGATGATAACACCTAAGTTTTTGACATCATCTACAAAATAAACAGACATACCGGTACTGATGTAAAAGTGCATCACCATCCGCTCAAAGATATGTGCCAACGGCAAAAAACTTAAAGCTGTATCTTTATGCAAATCAAACTTATACTTTACCCCTGTATCATGAATCTGAGAGATCAGATTTAGCTGTGTGAGTTCTACACCTTTTGGTAGACCTGAAGTTCCAGAAGTATACACGATGGTAATCACATCCTCAGGTGTAATCCCATAAAGAAGTTCTTCAAACCGCTGAGGTGATTTTTGGTCAATCTCCTTGCCTTCACGGCTCATCGTTTCGATACTAACACATCCCGTACAAGTAGCATCTATATCGATACAAACCACATCAGGATTTGCTTCACCGATAATCCTCACCTGCTCTTGTGTCTGCGTAAATGCTATCTCTACACCCGCAACCTTGATCTCAAAACGAAGATTTTTGGTTGAGATATTGGTAAAAAGAGGCACACTAACCGCACCACTAAGCATAAGTGCATAGTCGATCATAAGCCAGTATACAGAAGGATCAATCACCAAAGCGATCTGCTTGTTTCGCCAACCTCTCGCATCAAATGCCAAAGTCAAATAACGCACAGTCTCTAAAAACTCAGATCTAGAACAATGCTTCCACTTCCCAGAGTCGATATGATTGATAAACCTTTCATTTTCAGGCAGTGTTTTGAGATGATCATACACCGTTGCAAAAGTATCTCTTACCCCATTCATACTGTCATCCTTTCTCCAAAAGGAAGACTATAAAAACATCATATAAGAGATAGCCACCCCTCTGGTTTTTCTAAATACAGTATAGGAAGATAACGTGTAGTGGATGTTTAAGAGCACAAACAAGCATATCAGAAATCTATCAAAAGTGAAGATGGGGTTTCTTTACAATAAGATTTGTTATAATCCGGAAAAATGAAGGGAGTGTCTATGCGAGTGCCGAGAGGTTTTGGTAAAAACTATTTTAGTTTATCTGCGATACAGTCGTATGCTGTTGCTAAAACTTTGAATGCTCGTGCTAGCTCTTTTCATGCCTATGTTTATCGAAATACTTCTGTATCTGATGAGGAGTTTGAGGAGAGTGAATCTCCGCCACAACTGCTTGAAGAGAGTTTTTTTTCACAATCAAAACCTTGCCATTGTAACTGTTATTTTACGCTAAAAACACGACTTATGTTGTTTTTACATATCTACATTCCTAGGTGTCCATACTATACTACTTGTTTCGCATTTCGCCGTACGGGTGTACACCCTCCTTCGCATCACTGATATCTCACAAATAAAACCAAATTTTATACAAAATAAAAAACTATATACAAGGATATTGTAATGCAAAAAAATTATGTAACAGGCTTTGCCAGAATCGGTGAAAAGAGAGAACTTAAAAAAATACTTGAAAATTTTTGGAGTAACAATTGCAATTTTAGCGATGTTGAAGAGGTGGCACATGAACTTAAAAAAAGACATTGGTTGTATCAAAAAGATGCTGGTATAACATATATCAGTTCAAATGATTTTTCGTTATATGACAATATGTTGGATTTAAGTATCACACTCGGTGCGATTCCACAAAGATTTAGAGCACTTGATGGTGAAGATTTGTACTTTGCTATGGCTAGGGGAAATAAAGATCTTACAGCGTGTGAGATGACAAAGTGGTTTAATACAAACTACCACTATATCGTTCCAGAACTCTCTCTTGAAGATGAATACAAACTAAACGCTACCAAAATCATCAACGAATATAACGAAGCAAAAGCACTTGGCATCAAAACCAAAATCAACCTGATAGGACCAATTACATTTTTAGGTTTATCTAAAAGAGTAGATCGTGGTGACACCTATGCACTACATGCAAAGATACTTCCTATCTATGAACAACTCCTACAAGAGCTCTCCAAACTTGATGATGAAATCACTTTGCAGATAGATGAGCCTATATTTGTGACAGATTTAGATACGAAGGTACTGAGTCTGATTAAACCAACATATGACACACTAGCTACTGTTTCTGACAATATCAAGATAGCGGTTGTTACCTACTTTGAACACGCAAACGAAGCAGTAAAGGTACTAGTAAATACACCTATATGGGCACTTGGACTTGACTTTGTCCATGGCAAAGAAAATCTTGATTCCCTTGATTTGATCGCAGGTAGTGCCAAAACATTGATAGCCGGTGTGGTTGATGGTCGAAATATATGGAAAAACAATATCACACAAACCATAGAAGTACTAAACCATATCACAACAAAGATAGTCAAAGAAAATCTACTTATCGGTTCTTCATGTTCTCTTTTGCATACTCCTTTTACATTAAAATACGAGAAAACGATGCATACAGATATTAAGAGTTGGTTAAGCTATGGCGTTGAAAAACTAGATGAAATAGCGCTAATCTCTAAACTCTTTTTTGAAGGTAAAGAGTCACTTAACAAAGAAGAGATAGAAAAGCTAAAAACCCATGAAACAGCAAGCACAAGTAGGGCTTCCTCTTCGCTGATACACGATCAAAAAGTACAATCCAAAGTATCCAATCTAACAAAGATGCAAAGAGAGGGTCTTTATAAGGATAGAATCAAAATACAAAAATCACTTTTAGGATACAAACCGTTAGCTACAACTACAATCGGTTCATTCCCTCAAACACCCCAGATCAGACAAGCAAGACGCGACTTTAAAAATGGCACTATCGATGAAGCGACTTATCGTAACCATATGAGAAACTACATAGATCACTGTATCACCTTTCAAGAAGAGTGCGGTCTGGAAGTACTCGTTCACGGAGAGCCAGAGAGAAACGATATGGTAGAGTATTTTGGTGAACAACTGAATGGATATGGATTTAGCCAAAATGGTTGGGTACAAAGTTATGGAAGTAGATGTGTCAAACCTCCTTTTATATACGGTGATGTATCGCGTCAAAAAGCCATGACTGTAGATTGGATCACATATGCACAAAACCAAACTAATCTCATCGTCAAGGGTATGTTAACAGGTCCAGTAACCATGCTAAACTGGTCTTTTGTGAGAGATGACCTCCCTCGAAGTGAAGTTTCCAAACAAATTGCACTTGCAATATGTGATGAGGTAGATGATCTACAACAAGCAGGTATCAAAATCATCCAAGTTGATGAAGCAGCATTTAAAGAGGGGTATCCATTGCGAAAATCAAAAATCCCAACTTATGAAGCGTGGGCAGTGAGGGATTTTAAACTTTCCGTCAGCAGTGCGAAGGAACAAACGCAGATCCATACGCATATGTGTTATAGCGAGTTTAACGATATCATCAAAACGATCGAATCCATGGATGCCGATGTAATCACTATAGAAACCGCTAGAAGTGGCAATGAACTTCTTAAAATCTTTCAAAAAGTAGGCTATGCACAAGAAGTAGGACCTGGCGTTTATGATATCCATTCACCTAGAATCCCCTCTGTCGAAGAGATCGTAGTACAGATAAAACTGCTTCTTGAAGTACTACCAAAAGAGCAATTATGGATAAATCCCGACTGTGGACTGAAAACACGAAAATGGGATGAAGTAAACCAAAGTCTCAAAAACATGGTTAAAGCTGTACAAATCGTACGAGAGGAACTCAGCTAAGAGATTTTTTTCGGAAGTGTTGCTTTAGCTACACCCCTATTTAGTGGGACTAAAGTCTCCACTTCCAAAAAAGATATATTTTCGCTACTTCAAATCTTTGGTTTTATAAAGGTCATACCCTTCAAAACGGTAACTTGCATCGATGCCTTTAAAGTAGATGGCACTGTCATGCACTTTATCGGTTAAAGCATTTTTGAGCAATAGTTTTATCTCCGTATCTTTTACCGGACTTCTCTCCATTGCCAAAAGATAGTCGTCTTTATCTATGATAGACCAATCAACTATTTTTTTTATCTCACTTTTGAACATATGATCAAGCCATATCCTCATGCTTCTACCATTGCCTTCTCGAAATGGATGGGCTATATTCATTTCGATATATTTTTCTATTATTTGTTCAAGTGTATCTTGTGGCATAGCTTCTATCTCTTTCAGAGCAGTTTTTAGGTAGAGAACTGGGGCAAATCGGAAGTTTCCTTTTGAGATATTTACATCTCTTATTTTCCCCGCGAAGTCATAAAGATCACTAAAGAGGAAATAGTGGATTTTCGATAAGCTCTCAAAAGTACCCGCCTTTAGTGCGTCTAAAAAGTTGGTTTCAAATATTTGCTTGGCTTGTAGTTTGGTGCGTTTTTCTTCTTCTTTTGCAAGATCTATCTGATTAGTGAGATTTAGTTTATTTTTTAGGATCATTTAAAATTCCTTCGTATAATAAATTTATTTTCTTCTTTATCAATGTATTTAATTGTATCTATACATGAAAATTTAGCAATATTCAAACTATGATGTCCTTATATATTAAACACGTGATCTAAACCTTAAATTCTATCCACTTACACAAATACCAACTTATTCTTGAGTAAGTATATCAACTGCAACTTTATTTCCTTGTAAATGTTGATAATAACATGCATCAGCCATCAAATAATTTAGTATACCTTATAATCTCTCCTATCTTTAAAATTTTCTCACTTACCTCAAAACCTTATCCATCAACTCGCCATAATCTTTAACACAATCATAACTAATACTTTCATCATTTAAACACTCAAAATACTTTTTGGCATATTCTATTTTCAGTTCTTCACTTCCTTTGAGTTGTAGTTTATCTATGCAGTTTCCTTTTGTTTCAGCTACAAAATAAATATCTTTTTTATCAGTACCATTAAACACAACCGCCCAATCAGGGTTATAATTTCCCATAGGTGTTGGTATCTTGAAACCATCTGGCAACTTTGCATAAACTACGATTTGTCCATCATCCATATTTTCAGCTAGTTTTTTCTCTACTTTAGAATCATACTTTAGATAATCATAGATATGCTTTTTCACTTCCATGGTATCTTTTGACAAGTTGTATTTAAAGTTTGGTATCGTAAATATATCGGTCTCATACACCTCATCTGTTTTAAAGTACTTGATACCACTTACTAACAGTTTAGCTTTTTGGACATTGATAATATTTGTCATTTTGATGATAAACTCTTCAGGATTTATCTTAAATAGATTAAACTTATCTTCTCGTATTTCACTCAATATCCCAACAACGGTTTTCCGAGTTAATCTAGTATGCTTCACAATCTCTCCTACCAAGTCATACTTTGTGCTTCCTAACTCATGACTCATCAGTTCATAACTATTTTTGGCTTTATCCATCATAGTTTTATCTTTTGAAAAGTCATCAACATCCAAAGTCTCTTTTTGTGAACCCTCCGAAATCATCACTTTTACTTTTGCCACTTGCAGAGTTTGGTTTATCGCTCCTACACTCTCTTCTTTTAGCGTTTGGCTATCTACATTTATCTGGTAAGTGGCTTTTGCATTTATCTTTTTCCATAACTCTTGAAACTCTTTTTTATCAAAGTTTTCATTTGGTTTGAGTTCACCTATATTTACATTTTTACCATTACCTATCATATCGCCAACAACCGCAACAGAGTTTGCTTTTTTAACTAACTCTTTTACCTGCTTTTCCCACTCTTTAAGTTCTGGTATGACTTCAAATGAACCATTTTTTATATCTTTTACAGCCTTATCTGTGATAAACTCATCATCACCTATATAGCCTTTTTCTTTCCAATCTTTGATGATGGAAGTTGCTAGTTTTTTATCTATGTCTAGTATCTCGCCATCATCATTTTTTAGCGTGATTTGACTCAATACTTTTACCGTTATCTTTGTCTCTCGTGAAAGTGATTCTAATATCTCTTTTTGTAGTGTGGATGCAAACTCATCATAAGATTCACTAGCTACAACCGTAAGTGAATTTGTATCAAAAAACTCTCCACCAAGTAAGCTCTCATCTTGTCTTACCCCATGTTTATCTACACATATCCGTAAACCTCGACCTATCTCTTGTCTTTTGCTATCGGTTGAATTTGACTGTTTTAGTGTGCATATCTGAAAAACATTTGGATTGTCCCACCCCTCTTTCAGTGCAGAGTGTGAAAATATAAACCGTGTAGGCTCACTCAATCCAAGTAGCTTCTCTTTATCTTTCATGATTAAGTCATAAGCATTAACATCTTTTTCTATATCTGACTCTTTTGTTAAAGGTCTACCTTTTTTATCTATAGAAAAATAACCCTTATGAATATCCCCAATATCCATTTTCTTGATATATTTAGCATACGCATCATCAAACAAACCTATCTCATCATTTAAGATATTTTGATACTCCTCTTCAAAGATAAGAGCATATTCACCATGTTGTTTTTCATTGTTTTCACCATAGATTCTATATTTGGCAACTTCATCGATAAAGAACAGACTAAGCACTTTGATACCCTTGGCATATAACTCTTTCTCTTTTTGGATATGGCTTCTTATCGTCTCTCTTATTTGGATTCTTCTTAAGTGTTTTTGTTGGACTGAGCCTGTAACCTGCCCTGCGTATAATTTTGTACCGTTTAAAAACCTTATGCTATTTTCAACGCCATTTATCTCTACTACTGTAAACTCGTCTTTGTATTGGGCTAATCCATTGGAAGTTGTCAGTAGATTATCCCCCTCATTTACACCGACTATTTTTTTAGCCAATCCATTTTTCTGTTTTATATCTATCTCTATAAATACCCTTGGATTTGCATTTTTACTCACTTGGATGCGGTCTAAAAATATATATCCTCCAGTAGCACTATCACTTTTAACATCAATAGCTTTGACATTTATCCGTTTTACTAACTTTTCATTGTAAGCATCTATGGCATCAAGTCTATAAACTTTGTGAAAGTCATTTTTATGTGTTGCTGAGTATCTGAGCGTGAAGAGTGCATCAAACTCTTTTAGTTTCGCTTCTGCTGTTTTACCAAACTTTTGTGGTTCATCTATGATAAGTATAGGTTTTGTGCCTTTTATCACATCTATGGGTCTTCTTGATTGCATAGAGTCTTGTTTTTCATAGATTTTTCTTGACTCTTTGCTAGTTGTTGCAAATGCTTGATAATTCATGATGATAACTTCTATCTCACTACTACTTGAAAAGTTACTGATATTTGTGAGATTTGATGAATTTTTTGTATCGTAGATAAAGTACCTAAGCTTCTTTTTGTACTCCATCTTAAAATGTTCTGCTGTGATATCTAAAGATTTATTGACACCCTCACGGATTGCAATGCTTGGCACGATGATGATAAACTTATTCCAGCCGTATTTTTTGTTTAACTCAAACATGGTTTTGGTATAGACATAAGTTTTACCAGTTCCCGTCTCCATCTCTACTGTAAAATGTAACCCTTGCTTCATGTCAGGACTGATTTTTAAAAGTTCATCTCTTTTTTGTACTTTTTGGATATTTGCCAATATATCTATGTTATCTAGCTTTTTATTTGAAAATTTACTGATACTAAAAAGTCCATCTTTACCGATGATATCTTCTCTTACCCCTTTGCTTTGCCCTTCAAATATATCTACAACGGCATCCGTAGCATCTGTTTGATACTGTTGTGATTTGAACTGTAACTTCATGCTACTCATCTATATCACCGATACATTGCAAGTTTTAGACAAGCTTTCAACTGCATTTATCTTATCTTTGTCATCAGTAAAACAGCCATCTTTCAAGACCACTTGATACGGAGAAAGTTTTTTAATCTCTTCTATCACCTCCATAGAGATATCATCTTCAAGACAAGCGATAAGTTCATTGTTTTCTAGTAGGTATATAGTCGTACCGTCTATAACTTTTGGAGTGATTTTCAAAGATAACTCAACACCAAGGTCTAACATGATTTGAAACAGTAAATCTAAATCAGTTCTATCTTCTTTTATATTGTCCTCAACATCTGCCTCTTGAAATAAACTTTGAGATAACTCATTTGGATGATAATAGACATCTTTAAAGTTTGTACTATCTAGTTTTAAAACTCTGAAGCCGATGTCAAGAGTTTCTATGCCCTTTTTGTCTTTGTTGTCCTCAATTATCTTTTTACCTGCACGACGGATTCTTTCTTTTCCTATTTCAGTAATTAAACAAGGTTTTCCTAATTTATATAAAAATTCTTGTGCATTTCGTATAATTTGTCTTTCTGCATCAGAATCACCCTTTTTTATATCTATCTTTTCTTGATATTGAATACATATGAATTTAATTTTTTTATTCATTGATTGTCTTATAACTGCTTCTGCTAAAG
>JALULO010000007.1 GCA_027056215.1 Campylobacterales bacterium
AAAGAAATATTGATATGCTATTAAATACACTTGAAGATCATAAATAATATTTGCATTTTATCAAATACTTACATAGCGTTTGGTAAAATGCTAAGTTCAAAAAAAGGTTGAACTCATGCATGAAGATTCACTGTACGATGAAGCATATTCGATTTTGCAAAATAGTCGGCTTTTTAGTAATATAGATGAAAAAACATGTAAAGGAATGTTCAGAGAGTGTAAGATTGTTAAATGGAAAAAATCAGAAACGATTGATCCCCAAATAGGTACAAAATATCTGCATATCATTGTCAAAGGACGCCTTAAAGTCACTTTGGTTGACCCTGCTACAGCCAGGAGTATCGCACCTTTTTTACTCTCAGAAGGTGATATATTTGATTTTTTTTCACTACTTGATGGAAAAGAACATATTGTATTTCCTATTGCCATGGATAATGTAGAATCACTTTACTTGCCTTTACAACGTGCCAGAGAGTGGATATGTGAACATCCAGAATTTAATATCTCCTTTTTACCCTACCTTGGAGAAAAGATGCGTGAACTCGAACACTTTGGCGAATCTATCGTTTTTGAGAGTACCGCCACAAGACTTGCGAAACTGATTCTTAAACATACAGTTCCACAAGAGAAGAACAAAGATGAACACTGCTATCCTGTTAAACTAATCAATAATCTCTCGCATGAATCTCTTGCTGAACTTATCGGATCAGTACGTTCTGTTGTGAGCACACAAATGCATAAACTCAAAGAAGATGAAACAATACTCAGTAAAAGAGGTCATCTTGGTGTCAAGAATCTTGAAAAACTTATTAAAAGTAGTGAGAATATCTGACTTTTAAAATCTTTCTCACTACTACGGAAAGTACTACTTTGTATCACACTTTGTTGTGGATGCTTTGATTCCATGTAAACGATTTAAGATATGCTCAAATTCACTTAGATTTTCTTCACACTCTTTTTTCAATTTATCACGTTTTTGTTCAACATATTGAATCTGTTTATCCACATCAGCTAACTCAACTTTACAGTTTTTTGCCGCATCACGCTCTTTTTCAAGTACCCAATCCATCGCTTTTTTTAAAAATTCTACCATTTTTCATCCTTCATATTTTAAGATAATATAATTTTAACACAATTGATACTATTTTTGTGTTTGCTAGCTAACACAAAGCAAACTTATTTAGCGTCTTAGTGTCGCGATCAACCTTTTTGGATAGATCAAAAATTCAAGTGCTTCAGAGATACTTTTACAGAGGATATCCGAAGCCATAAAAGTCTCTTTAGCACACCCCTCATCTCCGATAATCGCTATGCCCACTTCTGCTTTTGCAAGCATTTTGGCATCATTGTTCCCGTTTCCAAGTGCCACACATGAAGTACTTCCAAGTTCTTCTATAAAGGCTTCTTTTTCAGCTGTATGATCTTTTGAAGAGAGTATTTTGATTTCACATCCATATGTTTGCATCTGTTTTTTTACACTGCCAAATGTATCCGCAGTGATGACATAAAGCTTATATCTGGTCGCCAAAATCTTAAAAAGTGCTTTTACTTCAGGTAATACGTCCCCATCTTTGGCAATCGTTCCATTATAATCACAAACAACATGTTTTATCTCAAGATTTTTACAGTTTGGTATGATGATCATTTTTACTCCTGTGTGTTATACTCTAAACAGTATAGCTTATTTATTTGAAAGGAAAAAATGAAAAACGTAAAACTAACAGAGTATAGTCATGGAGCAGGATGTGGTTGTAAGATTTCTCCGATGTTACTAGAAGAGATATTGCAAAGTTCAAGAGAGAGTATCATCTACCCCGAACTTCTCGTAGGTAACGATAGTAAGGATGATGCGGCAGCATTTGATCTAGGAGATGGAACTTCTGTACTGAGCACAACGGACTTTTTCATGCCTATCGTTGATGATCCTTTTATCTTTGGGAAAATAGCAGCGACCAATGCGCTGAGTGATATTTACGCAATGGGTGGTAAACCCTTGATGGCTATCTCGATTTTTGGTTGGCCGATTGAAAAACTTTCAGCTGAAGTTGGGCGTGAAGTGATCGAAGGTGGTCGTGCTGTCTGCGAAGATGCTGGTATACCTTTGGCAGGTGGACACTCTATCGACTCTCCTGAACCGATATTTGGATTGGCAGCGACTGGCATCGTCGACAATAAAAACCTGATAAAAAACAACACTGCACAGGTAGATTGTGAAATCTTTTTGACAAAACCACTGGGAATTGGCATCCTTTCCACAGCACAAAAACAGAAAAAAATCGTACCCGGCGATATCGATCCTGCTATCGAAGCGATGACAACGCTCAACAAATCGGGATATCATTTTGCAAAACATGAAGGGGTGGTAGCCATGACAGATGTCACAGGCTTTGGTTTACTCGGACATCTCAAAGAGATATGTGAAGGAAGTGGTATCGGAGCGACTGTAAGATTTGAAGATGTGCCACTTTTACCAAATACGGAAAAATACCGCCAGATGGGTTGTATCCCAGGCGGTGCACGTAAAAACTTCAAAAGTTATGGTGATGCGATCTCCCCTATGACACAACAACAGCAAGAGATTCTCTGCGATGCACAAACTTCAGGTGGATTGTTGATTATCGTCAAAAAAGAGAGCATTGATTCTTTCTTAGCCCTAGCAAAAGAACACGGACTTAGCCTAAACGCTATCGGAAAAACGCATCCGCCAAAAAAACATTTGATCGAGGTGATATAAGTGGCACTGCCTCTTACAGATGACTTTGAAAAACTGATTATCGATAAGATTCCCCTTATCGATGTCCGCGCTCCTATAGAGTTTGAAAAAGGCGCATTCCCAACGGCATATAATCTGCCACTTATGAATAATGAAGAACGAAAAAAGGTGGGAATCTGTTATAAACAAAATGGCAATGCAGCGGCTTTAAAACTCGGACATGAACTTGTTTCAGACACAATCAAAGAAGCACGTATACAAGCTTGGATCAACTTGATACAAAAAAACCCAGATGCCGTTTTATACTGTTTTAGAGGAGGTCAGCGTTCACGCATCTCACAACAATGGCTACACGATGCAGGTTATCCCATCACACGAATCAAAGGTGGATATAAAGCATTTCGCAATTATCTGTTAAATGCTTTTGATACGATGCAAGATCGCTTTACACCTATACTCTTAGGTGGTCGAACAGGTTCCGGGAAAACACTACTTTTACATAAAATCAACCATATGATAGACCTTGAAGGAGTTGCCAAACACAGAGGTTCTGCATTTGGAGGGCATATACAACCACAACCAGCACAAATCGATTTTGAAAACAGCCTAGCCTTTGCACTCATCCAAAAACTACACCTTGGTTGTAAATACCTCATCTTTGAAGATGAAGGAAAAAATGTCGGTCGACGATACCTACCCCAACCTTTTTTTGAAACTATCGCACACAGTGGACTGGTTATACTCGAAACACCACTAGATGAACGTATAGAAATCACTTTTAACGAATATGTCAAAGATGCACAAAACCGTTATCAAAAATTTTATGGCAAAGAAGAAGGTATACAACAATGGGCAAGAACCATACAATCAAGCATAGATCGTATCCAAAGAAGACTCGGTGGCAAACGCCACAAAGAGATCACAGAGCTTTTTGAAATAGCATGTAAAAAACAACAAATAGACCATGATCTTTCAAAACATAAACAATGGATCCAACCATTACTCAAAGATTACTACGATCCCATGTATGACTATCAAATCAAAAAACGTGAAAATAAAATCATCTTTAAAGGTGATAAAGATGCAGTTTATGCGTATTTGGAGGAATTTAACACTCTGATGTAACTAGTTATATCAGAGCGTTTTTACAAAAACCTTCTCATATTTTTTTAATATTTTAGCTACACCAAAACGTTCTTTAATCATAGTTTGTATAGTTATTTTGTCAAAAGAGATATCTGTAGCGTTTTGTATAGCTTCTGCTAGTGCAAGTGGTGTGGTTTGTGAAATGAGCAAGGCATTGCGTTTGGGTTCTATGATCTCTGCTGTGCCACCGGGTGTATCAAATGCAACTGCTCCTAGTCCACAGGCATTGGCTTCAAGTAAGACATTTGGTAAGCCCTCATAACGGGAACTTAGCACAAAAAGATCACTTTGTTTCATGATCGCGTGTGGGTTATCCTGAAATCCTGCAAATGTTATACGTCTTTGTAAGCCATATTTTTTGACAAGTTCTAGAAGTGTCTCTTTCTCTTCACCCTCCCCTAATATACTCAAATGGTATTTGTCATCAAGTAAATACATACTTTCTATAAGTATATCAAACCCTTTTTGTCTGGAAAGTCTGCCTACTGCGATAAGATTGATTTTGTTTTCAGGAAGTTTATACGCTATCTCTTTTTGCATATTTTCTATGATTTTATCCACATCTACAGGATTGTAAATCATGACGATTTTATCCCCACTGATGCCATAGTTTTCAACAAGATCTTTTTTCATATACTGTGACTGTGTGATAATGGCATCAAAATTGTTATAAAATTGCCTGTACAGAAAATCAAACAATCTACTAAAACGTTCTGTCTGATTTTCTAATGACACGGTATTAGACTCTCTGGCGATAAAACGTATCTCTTTACCAAAAAAAGGTCTGATCATAGCCATAAGAAGATTAAGATGCCCAAGTGTGGAAAAAACGATATCTGGATGACTTTTTCGTAAAAGTGCAGCAACTTTAAAGATACCATAACGTGCACGTTGTACATCAAGATTTATAACAGATATATCATCTGGTACGGGATAAGAACCTTGGGTATTTAAAAGCACAAGTGTTGGTTCAAACTTGGTTCTATCGATATGTTTAAGAAGTGTTAGCACAACTTTTTCAGCGCCGCCACCAAA
>JALULO010000008.1 GCA_027056215.1 Campylobacterales bacterium
AAGTAATACTTGCGTAGCCTGTTTCTGGTCTTATTGTAATTACAACATTATCAGTTCCATCTGACAAAGTAATATTACAATCAGATATAACTAATCTTTGACCCGATAAAGCATATGGTAAAATCATACTGCTAATATCTCCTTTCATGGGTCTTCCCAAATGATCAAAAGCAATTCTTTTACTACCAGCAACACTACAATTAGGAGAAAAACTAACCGAAGTGACACCGTAACTTCTTCCAATATTAAGCTTACTAGTTCCAACAAAAGTTGGGTCATCAATTTTTAAAGAAACATCAAGACTATTAACTCCACCAGTCATCCTTCTATTTGAATTTGTCGGATTAAGTGCTATCTCTGCAGTATCTGGATTACCTGTACTTGCTCCCGTATTATCAGAGAATATTGTATAACCCATAACATTTCCTGAACCTCCATTTGCACTAAAAAGCATTTGCCATCTTTTTTTATACCAATTTGCATCTGTTGCATCATACTTATCATCCACCATAGCAAGATGTTGGGTATATCTTATATCTGAAAGTACTTGAACAGCTGCTTCTTGGAGGGGGTTTGTTCTTGTACTTGGGATAATCATTGCTGCTAATATGCCGATTACAACTATTACAAATACAAGTTCTAAGAGAGTGAATGCTTTTTTCATCAATATACCTATTTATTTTTTATGATTAAAGTATATCTAAAAAGTATTGAATTTAAAAGGAAGTAGTGATTTATCTGCTCCATCTCAGGAGAGATGGAGCAAGTGTAGTGTGTTATATATTTAAATCTTCTCAGCCATTGGAACATCGTAAAGAATGTCATCCATTGGATGTCTGTACATTGGCATTGCAAGACGTTTTTCATCAAGGATGTGACCGATGAAACCGATTGAACGACCAACTATAAAGAATGCGTTGAGTGTACCTGAAGAGATAAACTCATTGATTTCATCTTCCGTGTAACCTAAAGCTCTCCACATATCAACCATTAAGATACCGATAGTACCATCAACATTAAGAATTAAGTTCTCTTTTTTAGATGTTGTTAATTGCTCAACAGTTAAAGCATAATCAAGTAGTGGTGTCGATGGGAAATACTCTTTAGCAAATTTCTTAAGCCCTTCAACTCTTAAATCTGGATTTTTAAGAGATTTGATACGATGTCCAATTCCTGGAATTGGAATACCCTCTTTTTTCATATATCCTAAAAATTCTACTGGAGTCAATCCATTATCATCAGCATATTTGAAGTGCTGTGCCGCACCATCAATAGCACCACCAAATCTTGGACCGATTGTTAAAAGACCAGTTACAAGTGATTCAACAACTGATTTACCTGCACGAGCAGTTACTTTTGAGTTATGTGCACCAGAAACTGCTGGACCATGATCTGCAACAGTTTTCATTACAGTTTCAATAAACTGAGTAGCCCATTCTGGGTACTGTTTTTTAAACCAAAGTAAAGAAATAACATCTCCGATACCTTTTCCTGTATCTGGAGTTGCAACAGAAGAGATTGGGAAACCTGCATAAGTAGCTTCATCGCCCCTATCATCAGAAATTGTACAGATAAACTCTTTTGAGCGTCTTACTTTAGGAACTATGCTCATAGAAGGTTCAGGGATTTCACTAATTGTTCCATTTGCCATCAATTCAGTATAAACTTTGTTGATTGTTCCTGGTAAATCATTGAATGATTCTGGAACATAAATTCCAGCTTCTGCCATTGCTTTGTTTTTAGAAGCTGCAGTTTCAGCATCAGCATTTGCAGATGCACCTGCATGACCAAACTGAACACCTGAAGAGAAGTGCTTAGCAATTGTACCAATACACCATGCAATAACTGGTTTTTTGATTTGTCCTGCTTTTATAGCTTCGATAATTTTGTACTCTTCTGTACCACCAACTTCACCTAAAAGAACCATATACTTAACTTCTGGGTTTGACTCCATTCTAAGCATATTATCAATAAAAACAGACCCAACAAATCTATCTCCACCAATAGCAACACCCTCAGCAATACCATCTGCGTTTATAGCAATAATATTTGAAAGTTCATTAAACAGACCACCTGAACGAGTTACAAGTCCACATGAACCTGCACGGTGAAGTTTAGAGTTTACGATGTTTTCAATAGTTCCACCGATGTTAGCGATTTTAAATGCACCTGGAGCAATAGCACCAACAGTTGCTGGTCCGATTACTGTAACACCAGCATTTCTTGCAGTGTTATTCATCTTTCTTGCTAATCTCTCTGGGATACCTTCAGCAGTTACCATGATTGATTTAAATCCACCAAGTTCTACTGCTTCCATAGTTACATCATACGCTGTTCTAAAAGATGCAAAGTTTAAAAGAACATCAGCATTTGGATGTGCTTTTTGAGCTTGGGCAGTACTTTTAAATAGTGGTACCATTATCTCATCTGGACCATAAAAGAATTTTTCAAATTTATTTCCACTTGTCGGAGCTACAATAGCTGCAACAGACGGTGTTTTTCTTTGAATTGTATAATCATAATCTAACATTCTTTGAATAGCAGTTTTGTTGTTATTCCAAAAAATCGCTTGTGTATCTTTAGTATATAATTTTTCCATTTTTATCCCTTACTTCTCTAATGCCATTCTAACAATGTCAGTAACATGTGTTTCTGGTCCATAAACTTCGATAGAAAGACCTAATCTGTCTGAAGCTTCTTTGATGTCTTTGAGACCTTTTTCATAGTTTGGTCCACCACGACGAACATAAATTTTAGTGTTATGTTCTTTCATTTTTTCTGCATTCTCTTCAAATGACTGGATGATACCAGTAAAAGTTTTTGCAACATCAGTAAAGTTAGCAATAGCCCCACCAATAATCATAATCTTATCAAGACCTTTTGGATCTTTATGACGAGTCATTAAGTCAATAATAGTATCTGCATAAAATTTTGTCTCACTAGTTGTTGGTCCACCTGAATATTCACCATAGTTTGCCAAATCAGCGATAGAACCACCATTTGCTTCAGCAAAGTCTGCGATAGTATCTGCATAAACAACAGAAGCACCTCCACCAGCAACCATAGTCCATACTCTACCCATTGGGCTAAGAATAGTAAGTTTAAGTGAAGCACCTGATTTACTATCAGCTTCTGCAATTGCTTTTTCTTCAGGAGATTGATCTTCCATACCAAACGCAGTTGGATAATCAATGTCTCCCCAAATATCTTTCATCATAAATCCAGCTGTGTCATCAAGACGAGCAACAAGGTCTAAGATAGCCATTTCATTGTTATCTAACATTACAATTGGATTAATTTCTAAATATGCAAAGTTCATATCTCTATAGAATTTAAAAAATGCTACAGCAAATGATTCAAATTTTGCTCTATCTTGAGTTGGGATATCTGATGGGATATTTGCGTTGATAGCATGTTCCATATCAGCATCTGACATATCTATAGGAATAACTACTTCATTAACTTTCTCATCCCAACCCTCTTCAACTTCCATTCCACCCTCAGCAGACATATAAAGAACATCATCTTCACCAACACATGTAGCAGAAATATAATACTCTTGCTCTTGAGAATGTGGAGTAAACGGCTCGATGATAAAGTGACTTAAAGTACCATGCTGACCAGTTAAAAGTGTAGTTGTATGAGAAATCTTCTCATCAATCCATGCAGCTGCATCTGCTAGAGTTACATCACCTGGCTTATTTGTTTTAAAAAGAACTAAATCATTTTTACCACGCTTTCCAAACAGCATGTCTGGTTTTGCAACGAGTGCTTCTTGTTTTAACCATTCAAAGCCATGTTCTTGGGCCTTTGCTAAAAGTTCTGCCCCACTTGTTACTAAAACAGATTTAAATCCGTAGTGAAATCCACTAAAATATTTTTCCCATTGTTTAGAAAAAAGTGCTTTACCGTCGTATTCGCGTATCGCTTTTTGAGCCATAGAAACTCCCTATTTTTTATTTGTTTGTAATTCTAGCATAAACTCATTTAATATAATTTTACTGCTTATAGTTATTATCTATTTCATTTATTGTTTGTTTATTTTAGTAACAGTAGCTGAGTATAATTTTTTGTTTCTGTAACTAATTGTTACATCTGAACCTTCTTCATTTAAACTTCTTTCTTCTAGTTTAAATCTATCACAATGCCCAATACCATAAAAAGAGAGTCTTAATGACATTTTTTTATCTGTAGTAACACAATCAATATTTTTTGACTTAAGTTTCTCTGCTAAATCGTGCGCAATATGTGTTTTATATGCAAAATGTTTTCTTGGATTATCAAGAATTAGGTACAACTCTTTGTTAAATAGTACAACTAAATAATTGAATGCTAAAAAGATGAAGGAGATTAAAAATATGATTCTATATTTTGTTCGAAACATTTTTAATCGTACTTTATAAGAACTAACAAATGTTTGAGCAATAAGTGGTAAGGCAATCATGAGATATGGTGCAAAATGTTCAACTGCCACTCGTTGTCTGAGAGATAACAAAACTGAAAATACTAAGGTTGTTGATGCTATATACCAGATGTAGTCAGTTTGATTACTTAAATATCTTCGGTAAAGTCCATAAAAGATATATATAAATATCAAAGGTGTAAAAATCGTAGAATATATTCCAATAAGATCAAGGAAATGCCCAGTTGGAAAGCCACCAGCTTCAAAACCATATAGATATGCCGAGGACAAAAATAAAATGACATTATAGAAAAAATAATACCTTTGCTTGTTATATATATAGTAAACACTCATCCCAAAAAAGAGGTAAATAAAACCTGGGTCTGCAAATAGATATGCTAATAATAATATATTTACTGAAGTGATAGAAAGTTTTTCATATATATAAACAAATAAAAAGAGCCCAAATATTACTAAGC
>JALULO010000009.1 GCA_027056215.1 Campylobacterales bacterium
TCAAGTAAATCAACACTATCAAATCTATTATCAGGAAATGACTCTACAAAAACTTTTTTTATACCTATAATGTCATTTGCTTTTTTTATTTCTAGATTAAGAACTTCTATTTCATCCTTATTATTTTCTATTATTCTCGTATCATTTCTACTTGTTTTCCCTTCGCCCAAAATTAGGGTATATGCTATGTAACCCTCTTTTATAAGTCTCGCCACCGTACCAAAACAACCTAAAACTTCATCATCAGGGTGTGCCACTACTATCAGTATCGTCTTACTCACCTTTTATTACCTCAAATCTTCCTATTAATTTTTTACTTTTTAAACTTACTTCGCTAAACTCAATTTTTATATCGTCTAACTCTATATATGCTTTTGGATACCCATCTGCATCTAGCATTCTTATAAAATTATATAGCTTGTTTAAGGATTTTTTTTTCAACTTTAAAATATTACTCTCATCGGGTTTTCTTCTTTTAAATTCAACGATTTTTCCTGTCTGTTTTACAGGCACTAACTTTTCTTCTAAAAAATTTGGAATCATTTTATTAAATATTATTTTCGATAATTTTATAAAAATTTCTTCTGCACTTCCAATACTAATATTAAAATCCTCTTTAATATAGATATCTCCGCTATCCAAACCTCCATCAACTCTTAGTGCTGAGATTTTTGTATCGTATATTTCATTCATTATGAGATTTTGTACAGGACTGCCACCTCTTCCATAGGGTAGATCCGTCATATGGAAAACTACACATTCATAACTGGTAAAAATATCTTCTGGAATGAACCATGACCAGTGTGGGAAAAAAATATACTGAGGATTTAATTTTTCTATGTGATTTTTATTTAATTGTTCTTTATGAGTAATCAGGTGGAAATAATAATGTTGCTGATATCTTTTTTTCAAGTCAAAATAATTTTCAATATTCCATTCTTTAATAGTAGCTATTATAATAGTTCGCATAGCTTTTCCCTTAAATCATTTTGGTTAAACTGTTTCATTACAAAAAAATTGTTATTTTTTAAATATCGATACATCTCTTCTTGGTTTTCAGCCGTTTTAATCGCTATAAAATCCAATTCCATAAAATAAACCTCATTCACCGTCACACTCGGTGTCACGATTGCAAGTTTGCTTTCATGCATAATCCTAGCTATTTGGTTAGAGTTTATATGTAAAGCTATATTTTTCTTATCTTTGACATACTGCCTTAATGAAGTTAGATGTTTATTTGCTGTAGTGGTTACCACTGTCACTTGCAGATGCTTTGGAAGCAACGCTAAAAGCTTGACATTTAAGTTCGCCGTGTCCGCTCCACCCATCGCTATCAACACATCATACATCTTCTCTCGTGCAATCTCTTGTTCTTTATAAAATTCATCTCGAAGTAATGTATATTTACTTCCACATCTAAGCTCACAATTTTGTGGGACTAAATCTTTATACCTGCTTTCTTCTGCACAGATATTATGATTTAGCAAGATATCGCAATGATGTTTTTCATAAGTATCATCAAAGGCAAGTATCTTAACACCTGTCGCTTCTTTTATCTTTTTTTCATCTTCATAAGTGATACCATAATGGTCGATAACAAGCATCTCTATCTGCTCATTTTTTACGATCATGATAAGCGCATCGATATCATCAGAGTCCAGTATCATGATAGGATATGGTATCTTACTCATAATATGCCCCTCCAAATCCCGACAAGCAAAGATGATTTCATCCTCCCCAAACTGCTCCGCCAAAACCAAATCTCGCATGATATGCCCTAGCCCTATTTCAGAAGAGGAATCTGCACGAAAGAGTATCTTTTTAGACATCATTTGTCTCATTTATAGCTTCGATGATTTTTTGGTCGATTAAGTTTTCTGAAATATTTTCATAATCAGACTTAGAATAGATAGAGAGTAAAACGATATTTAAATCTTCTTCTATCAAAAGATAGATGATTCTATATCCAGCACTTTTCCCTTTATGGTTATCGCTATTTTTTATACGAATTTTATAACAGTTTTTGCCTAGATGAACTGCGATGTCTTTTGGGCTATTTTGAGACAAAATATCAAGCAACGCTTTATAATCATTTTTTATATTTTTATATTTTTTAGATAGTTTCTTTAACTCTTTTTTGAAAGTATCTACTACCTTGATTTCATAGTTCATCCACTAGCTTCCAAGCATCGTCCAATTTACTGTTCTCTTTTTTGGAAATTTCTACTTCGTCTAAAGCTTTTTTTACAGATGCAGAGATATGGTCTGCACTATTTTCAATATTGTTTGATATTTTTTTTATTTTTATATCATCTTCAAAGCTACTCAACAACCACACTATTTTATCAGCTATATTGTCACTCACTTCTACTTGAAAAGTTTGCATTTTATCTCTCCTTTTTTCTCTATTGTATCCAAATATTTGAAATTTTTATTTTCGCTTTTCAATCTCATACATCATCTCTGCCCTCTTCCAATCCTCTAAAGTATCTATATCTTGCACCAAATGACGAGGTAATATAATAGGGATGCTATCTTTGCCAAACATGATTTCATCACTTTTTATGTCTACTCTCTCCCAGTAAAACTGCCCCGCATCTTGATACGCCTCTTCCAAGTCTTGACTTCGTGTCATATAATGCTCAGGGGTAAACATCTCACATCTTCCCTCTACCAACTTAAAAGTCCGCTGTATAGGAAAAGGCATGGAAGTTGCTGAAAAAGTGCGGATAGCATCTGAGTTTTTTAACTTTTCTAATCCATCTTTGAGATACTGCTCTTGCAAAAGTGGTGCTGTCGCATAGAGCGTACAAGCAAATTCATACCCCTTATAAACACGCAAAGCATGTGCTGTTACATCTCCCGTACCTGTAAGATCATCTGCTAATTCTTTAGGTCTTTGTAACACCTCCGCCCCATACTTTTTTGAGATTTCGGCTATCTCGTCATCATCCGTCGAGACCACCACCTTGTCAAAAAGCTTACTTTTCAAAGCCGTTTCGATAGAGTACGCGATGAGTGGTTTTCCGAAAAAATTTTTTATATTTTTTCTTGGGATGCGTTTACTTCCACCTCGTGCTGGGATGATGGCGATGGTATTTAATTTACTCACCCTTTCACCTCGCACCCGAAAAGATTATACAAGATATGCTCTATTTCCGTTATCTCTGTTTTTTTAAGTGTTGCCAAGAGACCTTTTTCTAGTTGGAGTCTTTTTGCATGTATCATCTTTATAGTATTGCACAAGATGATGCTATCTTTTGTGAGGTTTTCTCTTTTGGCTAGAAAGAAAGAAAAGTCATTTTGCACTATTTTGGAACTTAAGGGTATAACGATGACATCTTGAAAACTACTCTCGTTTAGCATTCTATTTAGAAAACCATTTTGAAAGATTAAAACAGGACGAATTTTGCCTATATCTTCGTGTCTGACATCTCCAAGATTTGCCAGATAAATCTCCCCTTTTTTAATATGCATCTTCTAACCCATCCATCAAGGTTTCATCCTCTTTTGTGCTTTTTGAGATGAGGGATTGGTTTCTTTTTAGAAACTGTCTATACTCTATCTCCTTGAGTATCTCTTCGATATCCTCTTTGAAACAGATGGGAAAAAAGTAACCCTTTATATCCTTGTTCTTTTTGTTGATGATAGCTGCGACATCGTCTAAGTGGTTTAAAATCGCTGGGTTTTTATGCAGTTCTGCTATGCCTAAATTTTGCATACTGTTATCCTATATTGATATGGTATTGCTATATTGTATCATAATCATTGACAATATCCAATATCACTTCTATCACATAATCCTGTTCACCCTCACTCAAAAGAGGATACAAAGGCAGCGACAATGCCTCCTCAAAATACCCATCCATCACCGGTGTCTTTTCATCTCCATACCCTAAGCTTTGATAATAAGGCTGTTTATTGATAGGCATATAATGAAGCTGTACCCCGACTCCCTTCGCAAGGAGTTTTTCATACAGCTCTCGCTTATCATGATAGGGCACTCTTACTACAAATAGATGATACGCGCTTCCATCATGATAGGGATAAAGTGGGCGTATTTTTGTCCCCTTGAAGCTCTCATGATAGCGTCTTGCAATCGCTCTTCGTTTCTCTAAAAATCCATCGAGTTTTTTGAGTTGATTGATACCCAAAGCAGATTGAAAATCCGTAATCCGATAGTTAAATCCCAAATCTCGCATCTCGTACTCCCAAGATGCCATCTCAGGCGTTTTTACCATGCCATGATTTCTAAGGGTTAATAGCTTCTCATAAAGGGCTTGTGAGTTCGTCGTGATCGCCCCACCCTCACCCGTGGTCATGTTTTTCACCGGATGAAAGGAGAAGATAGAACAGTCGCTATTTTCACAACTTCCCGCTTTGACACCAGCTTGTGTTGCCCCGATAGCATGCGCATTATCTTCTAGGATAATCACAGCATATTTTTCTTTTAAGGCTTTTAACTTTTGTTGATTTAACATATTTCCCGAAAATGCCACACCATAAATCGCTTTTATATTGGGATTTTTAACAAGCTCTTTTTCACACAAATCTAAGTCTATGTTTCCGTCTATCATGATATCTACAAACCGTGGCTTTGCGCCTACATAAAGGAGAGCATTTGAAGTGGCCAGAAAGGAGTTTGGCGTAGTAAGGACTTCATCACCCTGCTTTAAAAGAGCCAAAGAAGCTAGATGTAAAGCCGCTGTTCCGTTGGAAACTGCCAAGGTATATTTTGCTCCACAATACGCAGAAATCGCCTCTTCAAAGGCTTTTGCTTTTGGACCCGTTGTGAGTAGTGGTGCAGATATAACTTCGCTAACTGCATCGATATCATCTTGCGAAATGGTCTGTTTTCCGTAAGGTATGGAAAATTTTACAGCGACACTCATGCATCTTCCAACTCTAAAAACTTCTCTTTTTCAAGCCACTCATCATTCGTATCTGAGGCATACTCAAATCCCTCTTCTACATCTCTTCCTCTCTCACCGATAGCATTGATAGAAAAATCTACCACTTGTGAAAACTGAATGGTCGGTTTTATCACATAATGGTCATCAAACTCCACCGTTCTCAAAGAATCCTCTTTGGTAATCATCGCTTCATGAAGCTTTTCTCCTGGGCGAATACCGATCACTTCATAAGGCTTATTCCCACTCATCGCCATTGCCAAATCTATCATACGCATCGAAGGAATTTTCGGCACAAATATCTCTCCCCCTTGCATTCTAGCAAAGTTTTTAATCACAAAATCCACACCCTCTTGAAGCGTGATCAAAAACCGTGTCATGCGCTCATCGGTGATAGGTAGCTCTTCCCTACCCTCATTTAAAAGCTTCTTGAAAAATGGCACCACAGAGCCTTTCGAGCCGATGACATTGCCATATCGTACGACGGAAAACGCGATCTCATGATTTCCCACCATGTTGTTTGCCGCGACAAAAAGTTTGTCCGAGGCGAGTTTTGTCGCTCCGTAGAGATTGATAGGATTTGCTGCTTTATCGGTGGAGAGTGCGATCACTTTCTTCACGCCACTGTCAATGGCCGCGTCTATGACATATTCTGCGCCGTGAATGTTGGTATTGATACACTCCATCGGGTTGTACTCCGCGATATCCACATGCTTCATAGCGGCCGCATGGATGACAAAATCCACACCACGCATCGCCTTTTTCAAACGCTTAAAATCTCGCACATCACCGACAAAATAGCGCATACAACTTTGCGTGTACTCCTGTGCCATATTATAATGTTTTTGCTCGTCTCGTGAATAAATGATAATTTTATTAGGTTTAAATTTTTTAAGTAAGGTTTGGGTAAATTTCTTTCCAAAACTACCAGTTCCACCTGTGATAAGGATATTTTTTCCATTAAACATATCTGCTCCTATATAATTATTAAACTATTTAAGCAAACATTGTTCCATATATATTTAAACAGAGGGTTGGTTATAAAAGGTCAAATCCATTCTAAAATCTACTTCCTAAACTTTCTAAAAACATTATTAAAATCCATCTCGAACTCGCAATCTATGTCTTTAAAGCTATATTTCTCAGTTGTAAAATCACCCTCTTTGTCGTATTTTCCTTGTTTTAATTTATATAATTTTGCTTTTAAGTCATCAGGATAGACTATGATATAGTAGTTTACTTTTTCGGCTTCATATAGCTCAAATTTTACCTTTTCATCTCTTCTTGCGGTTGATTTGCTGATGATTTCTACTATGATCTTTGGAGCTTTTGTAAGATAGTACTCGTTTTGTTCTTTGCATGTTAAAACTATGTCTGGTCTTACAACAGTATCTTCACTTATCTTGTAGTCCACTTCACTCAAAACATCGCACTCATCGCACTTTTCAAGCTTCTTTTTTAACTCATATAAAATACTAACAGCTATATTTTGATGAATTATCATAGGTGCTGGAGCCATCGCCAAAGGCACGCCACATATCAACTCCCAATCACCTTTCCATAGTTTATAATCATCATAACTGTATTTTTCAGCTATTTCATGCATAAAAAAACTCCTCTATGTCGTATAGAAACATTATATCATAAATCTCAAGTAGGAAATTGGTTACAAAACTCCTCACTACTCAGCACTTTAATATCTTCTGCATAAAAGTTTTCATCGTTTGAGATGATAAGCCCACAACCTATTTTTTTGGCTAATATGTAGTGGATGGTATCTTCTAAATCATGGTAGTTATGGTTCTCTAGCATAAGTATATCCATCTGCCATAATAACGATTGAACATATTTTATTATACATATTAAGCTATACTCACACTATGCCACGAATAGATAACGATAAATTTTACAAAAATGCCCTCAAAAAGTACGGTGCGACTGCCAGAGGTCTAAATTGGCATGATGATTACTCTCAACTCAAACGTTTTGAAGTGATCTATGATCTGATAAAAGATGATCTTGACAATGCCACTATCGTTGATGCAGGGTGCGGATTTGGGGATTTTTATGAGTTTGTTAAAGATGAAAATGTCACCTATATCGGTTATGATATTCTTGAGGAAAATGTCAAAATAGCAAAGAAAAGAACCGATCAAGCGATATTTTATAAAGATATTTTAAAAGACAAACTCCAACTTGCAGACTTTTATGTCGCTAGTGGTTCGATGAATATTTTAAGTCGTTTTGAAACTTTTTTATTTATCGAACGATGTTTTGAACACAGTAAAATAGGATTTGTTTTTAACCTCCCTTATGGCAAAGATGAGAGTCGTAGTTTTAACTACTTTCTACCACAAGAGATAAAACATTTTGCTAAAAAGTTTGATTGCGAGATCATAACTAAATCAGGCTATCTTCCACATGATTTCACGGTGTATCTCAAAAAGACTAGTTCCAAATCTGACTAAAATCAAAATCTATTTCACATGCTTGCCATGAAAACTTTACAACATCATCTTGGGCATTTTGACGCTTTTGATACGCTCCATCAAGAAGTTCAAACACTTCAGCTGTCAACGCGACACCATCAACTAAGATGTAATATTTTACGCCCATCTTCTCATAAAGTTGATATTTTACATTTCGATCTTTAAATGCTGTTGATGGGGATAAGATTTCAAATATAATCTCTGGCGTTTTAGTCAACTGTTTATCACCTATATCTTCACCACAAACAGCTAGGTTGTCAGGGCATACAACTGTTTTAAAATCAGTCATCCAATCAACCGCTTGTAGTGATTTACACTGTTTACAATCTTTCAATAGCGCATGCAAATGATGTGCGATATTGTATGAGATCTCTTGATGCTTTATGATAGGTGCAGGACTCATAGCATAAGCGATTCCACCTATCAGTTCCCACTTCCCTTCCCACTCTAAATAGTCTTGATATGTATAACGAGGGATATACTCTTTATTTTGTACAACATTTGGCATACTCTCTCCTTTATCAATCTTTTGATATTATATCACAACAATTTACAATTTTGAGGTAAAAATGGGACAGACAATAACAGAAAAGATATTTAGTGAACATGTCGGACGTGAAGTAAAAGCGGGTGAGATCATCCGTTGTGGAATCGACATGATCATCGGAAATGACATCACAACGCCGATCTCTATCCGAGCATTTGAAGAGAGTGGAGCAAAGGCTCTTGCTAAACCAGATAACTTTGCTATCGTCATGGATCACTTTATCCCTGCTAAAGATATCGCTTCGGCGAATCAAGCAAAGATCAGCCGTGAGTTTGCTTATAAACATGATCTTAAACTCTTTTTTGATGAGAAAGATATGGGAATCGAACATGCACTTTTACCTGAAAAAGGACTCGTAATCCCAGGTGATGTAATCATCGGTGCAGATTCTCATACCTGTACACACGGTGCACTTGGAGCTTTTTCAACAGGTATGGGTTCGACGGATATCGCATTTGGGATGATCACAGGCGGAAACTGGTTCAGAGTTCCTGAATCTATCAAAGTTATCTTTACAGGAAAACCTGGTAAACACATCTACGGTAAAGACTTAATTTTAGAGATAATCAGACAAATCGGTGTTGATGGTGCACTTTATCAAACTTTAGAGTTTACGGGTGATACGATCCAGCATCTTGACATGGATGATCGTTTCAGCCTTTGCAATATGGCGATCGAAGCAGGTGCTAAAAGTGGTATCGTTGCGGTTGACGATGTTACCAAAGCCTTTTTGGCGGACAAAGAGTTAAGAGACTCTCCAAAATACCACTACTCCGATCCAGATGCACACTATGTTAAAACGATTGAGATTGATGTAGAAAAACTTGATCCTGTAATCGCATATCCACACCTGCCGTCAAACGGAAAGTCCATCAAACAAGCGGTTGAAGATGACTTGGCAGTTGATCAAGTCTTTATCGGCTCATGCACAAACGGGCGACTTGGAGATTTACGGATTGCAGCACAGATTGTCAAAGGTAAAAAAGTAGCCAGAAGAACTCGTATGATAGTCACCCCAGCCACGCAAAAGATCCTCAAACAAGCAGAAAAAGAAGGATTGATCGATATCCTCATCGATGCAGGTGCAGTTGTGAGCAATCCAACATGCGGTGCTTGTCTTGGAGGTTATATGGGGATCCTTGGAGACGATGAACGATGTATCTCAACAACAAACAGAAACTTCGTAGGTCGTATGGGTGCAAGAAGTAGTGAAATCTACCTTGCAAACTCAGCAGTTGCAGCCGCTAGTGCGATCACAGGAAAAATCACCGATCCACGAGATTTATAGTTGTACGATATCCCATGCGTCATATTTGCCGGTGGAAAAAGCCGACGCATGGGAAAGGATAAAGCACTCCTTCCTTTTGGTGGATTTGAGACTTTAACACAGTTTCAGTTAGCCAAATTTCATCCCCATTTTCAAAAAGTTTATGTTGGTTGTAAAAGCAAAACAAAGTTTGATTTTGAAGCAAACTTCATCGAAGATCTGAAAGAGTATGAAGATTCAGCTCCTCATGTAGGACTGATATCTACATTTGAAACACTTAAAACTGATAAGATTTTTGTTTTAAGCGTTGATGTTCCATTTTTTGATATCACCCATTTTGAAAAGTTGTATGCTCATTTAGATGATCATGAAGCAGTGGTAGCAAAAAGTCCAAAAGGGAAACAGCCACTTTGTGCTATATACAGAAGTTCTATTCTCACTTCTTTAAAAGAGTTAACACATGAGAAAAAATATCGCTTCGCATACCTTTTTGAGAAAATTGATATAAAGTTTGTAACGTTTGATGATGAAAAAAATTTTACAAATTTAAATACGCCTGAAGATTACAAAAAAGCTATGTTATAATACCCCTAACAAAGACAGGAGAGCGTGATGGGTACAGTAAAATTAGAAAATATTCCACACTACACTTATGAGGATTATAAACACTGGGAAGATGAGTGGGAGATCATAGATGGTATCGCATATGCTATGAGTCCAGCTCCTATGATAAAACATCAAAAAATCAGTAACAATATTGCTTGGATTTTAAAAGAGGCTCTTCAAGAGTGCAAAACATGTCAAGCACTTCTACCAGTTGATTGGCGTATCAGCGATGATACGATTGTACAGCCTGACAATCTTGTAGTCTGTTATGAACCTAAGGGTGCTTATATCACAAAAGCCCCTACTTTGATATTTGAGATACTCTCCAAAGCCACTGCTAAGAAGGATCAAACTGTAAAATTTGACCTTTATCAAGATGAAGGGGTTCGGTATTATGTTATCGTTGATCCTGATGAAGAGATGGCAAAGGCTTATGAACTCAAAGATGGACGCTATATCAAAATGCTAGATGCCACTGATGAGAAGGTAGATTTCATGCTCAAAGAGTGTGGTATAACCATCGACTTTGATAAACTTTGGGGATAAAATGCTAAAATAACTCCAATCTATATACTGGAGTTTTCATGAGTGCAACACTAACTGCTATCAAAAATGAGATGAAAAAAGTCATCGTTGGTCAAGATCAGATGATCGATGCACTGTTAATAGGACTACTTTGTGATGGTCATATATTGCTTGAGGGTGTGCCGGGTCTTGCAAAGACGACAACGGTAAATACCTTGGCAAAGACTTTGGGTTTGGATTTTAAACGGGTGCAATTTACACCTGATCTTTTGCCTAGTGATATCATCGGTACTGAGATTTACGATCCACAAAAGAACCATTTTAAAGTTAAAAAAGGTCCTATATTTGCAAACTTACTACTAGCAGATGAGATCAACCGTGCACCAGCAAAAGTACAATCTGCACTACTCGAAGCGATGCAAGAGAGACAAGTAACCATAGCAGATGAAACATTTACACTACCCTATCCTTTTTTAACACTCGCTACACAAAATCCTATCGAACAAGAGGGTGCATACTCACTTCCTGAAGCACAACTGGATCGTTTCATGCTCAAAGTGGTCGTTGGCTATAACTCAAAAGCAGAAGAGATCGACATCATCACACGTATCGCGGAAGGAAAAAGTGAAACCGTACAAAGTGTTGCAAGTAGTGAGGACCTTGACAGACTCAAAGAAGCAGTGCAAAAAGTCCATATCGATGAAGAACTTAAAGGTTATATCGTTGATCTGGTTTTTGCAACAAGAGAACCTGAAAACTTTGGGCTTGAAGAATTTAAAGACTATATCCAATATGGAGCAAGTCCAAGAGCCTCCATCAACCTTTACAAAGGGGCACAAGCCCATGCATTTTTACGTGGCAAAGATCATGTAACCCCTGTAGATATCGCATCTATAGCAAAAGATGTACTCAGACATCGTGTGATACTAAGCTATGAAGCAGAAGCCGAAGGTGTAACGAGTGATGAAATCATCGAAAAAGTGATCGCAGCAGTGCCATTGCCATAAAAAGCTAGACTTTAAAAGGATATGATTATTATTAGAATGCTGTCAAACTATTTCTAACTCAATTCTTTTATCAAAAGCTTTGGCAACTTTTTCTAAAAAGTCTATGCCAACATTGACAGTTCCATTTTCTATTCTGCTTATGACAGCTTGTGTTGTTCCAACTTTATTTGCAAATTCAGACTGAGAAAGATTGTAGTTGTTTCTAAGTTTTATCATCTGTTTGATAACACTATACCTCAATTCTGATTTATCCCACGCTTCGTGAAATCTTTTGTCTTGTAGTTTTTTATTTAAATGTTCTCTAAAATCATCCATTTGTTTGAACCTCTACCATCCTATCTTGAGCTAATTTCAACTCATTTTTTGGTGTTTTATCTGTTTTTTTCATAAAACTATGTAACATAACGAATTGTTGATCTACATGGATAAAATAAATAATCCTATAGATACCCCTATGATCTTTTAGCCTTAACTCATATAGTTTATCTCCAAGTGATTTAACATAAGGCTCTTTAAGATTTATATTAAACATTTCTAATAACTCAAAAGATCTAAATATCTTGACTTGGAGTTTTAAATCCAAACCATCAATCCACTCTTTTACAGGCTAATTACCATTTTTATCTGTAAAATACTTAACTATCCATCGTGCCATGATTATATCCTATAAGATATAAAATCACTCTTTAGTTTTAGACGCATATTTTCTCCCTTATGATTTAAAGGTATTGTAGTGTAAAAAAATAGTTAACTTCTATTTTTATTTCACTTTGAAATATTTGTCTTAGAAGATTGATATCTTTGCTTAAAAACAGATATAGCCCAAAGCATAACCTTATATACTTTTAAATATTTATCCTTTTTTGATAAAATAGCTAAAATCCATATAAACGGAAATGTATTTGTCTAAACTTAAAAAAATCCTCATCAAAACACGTCGTCATGTATCCATTTTGATGACGCGATTTGAGCAAAGCCCAAATCACTACGCTAACGCTAAGTTCTGTTCAGCACAGGGCTCACGCATGGATGAACCATGCTTTTGATGACGCGATTTGAGCAAAGCCCAAATCACTACGCTAACGCTGAGTTCTGTTCAGCACAGGGCTCACGCATAGATGAACCATGCTTGAAAGGATTTTTCTTTGTCTAAACTTAAAAAAATCCTCATCAAAACACGTCGTCAGATTTTTAGTGAGATTGCTGGAAATAATCCTTCTATCTTTCAGGGTGAGGGTTTTGACTTTGTGGAGCTTCGTGAGTACAATCATGGAGATGATATTCGCCATATTGACTGGAATGTCACTGCGAGGATGCAAAGACCTTATGTGAAGATTTTTAAAGAAGAGCGTGAGTTAAATATTGTGATTGTTTCGGTACTTGGGGGGAGTGTTTATTTTGGTCGTAAAAAATTCAAACAAGAGAGTATTGCTGAAGCGGTGGCTCTTTTGGGGTATTCTTCGGTTAAAAATGGTGATCAATTTAGCTCTTTTATCTATACAGACAAATTGGTATCTGTTACCCCACCTTCCAAAAATATCCATAGTGTTCAAAAAGCAACGAAAGCGGTTTTAGAGTATCCCACTTTTGGGAAACAAGTAAATCATAATCTGTTGCCAAAACTTTTGTTTGATTGTATCAAACGGCGTTCTATCATCTTTATACTAGGTGATTTTTTTGAAGCTTTTGATTTTACACTGCTGTGTAAAAAACATGAAGTGATTGCCCTTGTTGTTAGAGATCATTTTGAAGAAAATCCTGTGCCTATGGGTGCTTTAAACCTCATCGATCCGATGAGTCAAAAAAGTGCCTTTTTAGAGATAGATGACAAAACGGCTACAGATTATAGTAAAAAAGTTTTGCAAAAAGATCATCTGCTTTATAAAGATTTTAGAAAAAATCAGATAGCTTTTACCAAGATTTATACAGATGAAGAACCATTTGTAAAACTATCAAAATTATTTGTGAGAAGATAAATGCCTGAAATTGAAAAACTACGTGATATACGAGCTCTTGAAACTATTCCTGATATCAGTTTTTACTTTTTTATAGCATTGATTATCGCTGGTATACTTTTTATTTTAGCAGCGGTTGTGATGCTTGTGCGATACTACAAGAAGAAAAAAAGTCGAGACATTCGTGCTGAGGTTTTAAAACGTTTGTTGGATGTTGATTTTACAGATTCTAAAAAAGCCGCATACCAAATCACACGCTATGGTAGATATCTAGCTACAGAAGAGCGAAGTCAAAAGCTATTTGCACAACTTTCATCAAAACTAGAAAAATATAAATTTATCCCAAATCCGCCTACTTTTTCAAAAGAAGATATCAAGTATTATGACCTCTTCACAGAGTCTGTGGATGAGTGATATCCACTTTGAATATCCATGGGTATTTGGTCTGTTGTGGCTTTTTATCCTTTGTGGTTATGCTTGTCGGGCACGAAGTGAAGCGATTGTATTTCCACACCTTGATATTTTATTGGATACACCTGCTGCCTCTTCTTGGAAGATGAGGTTGTTAAAATGGCTCTCTATCGTTTTTGCTATCACGGCTCTGGCTTCGCCTATCCAAACCAATAAACTGACCATTGACAACAAAGAGGGTTATTCTATCGTGTTGGCTTTGGATGCAAGTGGTTCCATGAAGTATGGATTTGATGATAGTTATATAGGTTCTTTTTCCCAAGATAGTAAGTTTAAACTCTCGCAAAAGATGGTCTCTGATTTCATCAAAAAACGCGTAAATGATCAGATAGGGTTGGTCGTATTTGGCAACTTTGCTTATGTCGCATCACCTTTGACGTATGACAAAAACATCATCAAACAGATCATCGCTAAACTTTATGCTACGATCGCCGGTGCGAACTATACCGTGATCAACGATGCCCTGTTTCAAGCTGCCAAACTTTTTGAAAAAAACAGAGCAAAGAGTAAAATCATCATCTTACTCACAGATGGACAAAGTCGTGGTGACAATATCCCGTTTGATGTCAGTATGCGTATGATCAAAGATATGGGTATCAAAGTTTACACGATTGGAATCGGACATAAGGGGGATTTTAATAAAGCCTATTTAAAACTGATCGCAAATAAAAGTGGTGGAAAATTTTTTAGTGCTAGTGATCCTAAAACACTACAAAAGGTCTATGCAAAAATCGACACATTGGAAAAATCCAAAATCCAGAATAATAAATATATCAAAAAAGATTATCTCTATGAATTACCCCTTTTTATCGCATTTATGGGATTGTTGTTTTATACCTATCTTTTAAACAGACGAGCAACTGCATGATCTTCTTACGCCCAGATTATTTACTGTACATGATGGTTCCTATGGCTATTTTGTTTTACTTTATCGTGACAGGGAAGAGTCAGATCGATACGATTTTTGATAAAAAGATTCTTGAAAAACTTACAGTAGATAACGATACACTCGGCAGAGTTGGTCGTAATATGATGTTGTTTGCAGCACTTTTTTTGTTTATCATCGCACTTGCTAAACCTGTTTTGCCTAAAGGTGAGATCATGACTAAAACACAGCGAATCGATCTTGTAATTGCACTGGATATCTCAAAATCTATGCTCGCAACAGATCGTTATCCTAACCGCTTAGAGTTTGCCAAACAAAAGATTTATAGATTTTTAGATGCCTTTAACGAAGCACGGGTAGGTGTCATCGCCTTTGCAGATGATGGTTTTCTTGTTTCCCCATTGAGTGAAGACACAAACACACTCAAATATCTTATACAAAATCTTTCTTTAGACTCCATTACGACAAACGGCACAAACCTACTTGTCCCTATTGTAAAAACGGCTGCATTTTTAAAAGAAAAAAAAGAGAAGATTCTTATCATCTTTACTGATGGAGGAGATAAACAGGACTTTAGCAAAGAGATACAACAAGCACAAAAAAATGGTATCAGCGTCTACCTCTATGCAATAGGCACGGAACAAGGAGCACCTATCACTTATCTTGGAGAATCCCTCAAAGATCAAGATGGAAATATCGTCATCAGTACGTTAAATAAAAGTGTAAAATCTGTAGCTTTAAAAACAGGTGGTGCGTATATAGAGGGAGGATACAAAGATCGAAGTATCACGATGATGGTAGAGGATATCAAGTCAAAATTTAAAATGCAACAAATCAAAAACCGAAAAATTAAAGATTTTAAAGAACTTTTTTATTATCCTTTGGCTCTTGGTATCTTATTCATGTTGTTTGCATTTAGTTCTTTACCCAAACGCTCTGTTTCGATTTTGATCCTTGCGTTATACACTTTTACATCTACTCCACTTCATGCAGGTATATTTGACTTTAAAGAGATTCAAAAAGCACATAAAGCATATCAGGCGCAACGCTATAAAGAGGCAAGCGATCATTTTGCAAAAGTAACATACTCTAAAAGAGATGCAAGCAGTTACTATGACCTTGGCAATGCCTACTATCAAGCAAAACAGTACAAACTGGCAATACAATCTTATAAAAATGCCAAAGCAGATCAAGTGGGTCTGAAATACAAGGTTTACTTTAATCTTGGAAATGCTTACTTTCAAACCAAACAGTATCAAAAAGCGTTGCAAACTTATGAGATAGCCCAAAAGCTCAAAACAGAACCTGACTTAGAATACAACATAGAACTCACCAAAAAACATCTTCAAAAAAAACCATCAAACGATCAGAAAAAAAATAAACAAAAACCACAAAATGACAAAAAGAAACAGAACAAAGATAAGCAAAACAAAGGAAAACAAAAAGATCAAGGCGATAAAAAAGATCCTAAAAAGAACAAAAACAAACCCTCCAATCACAAAAACGATATAAAACCAAAACATATAAGCAAACAAGAGATCAAAAAGTGGGAACAAAAACTACAAAAAAGTAAACCCAAAACGATGCCTATGCGTTTTAAAGTAAAAGATACACAAAGAGAGAAAAATGCAAAACCTTGGTAAAAAGATTATTATCCTTTTCATGCTAACCCTACAGATGTTATACGCGGCAAAAGATGATTTCAAATTTGAGATACTAAGCGATAAAAACAGTGCTTATGTTGGTGAAAACATCAAAATCACATTTAAGTTTCAATACAAGATAGACAAGAAAATCGCGGAAGCCAACTTTAATCCCCCACGATTTCATAACTTTTGGATAAAACCTAGTAAAAAAGTACCCAACACCATACATAAAGGCTACATGGTTTACACGCTTGACTATATCGTTTCACCACAAGTAGCAGGTGATCTGAAAATTGAACCCGCTCGCATGGATATCGGGATACTAACTAAAAAACAAAAAAATATGCTCCGGCTTGAACGGGTAAAATATAAAACGATATTTTCCAATGCCCTAAGCATCAAAGCAAAGGCACTACCAAAAGGGATATCCCTTTTTGGAGATTTTACGATACAAAGCAGTATCGATAAAAATGTTACAAAGCCAAATCAACCTATAAATCTCACGATCAACGTAAAAGGGACTGGAAATATTGAAGATATCAGCGCTTTTAAACTCGATATCAAAGATGCCATGGTTTATGCCGATAAACCAAAATATACAGTGCATTTTAACCATGGGAAAAATGAAGGCACTATGCAACAAAAGTTTGCTATCGTTGCAGATAAAAATTTTACGATCCCTACCTCTA
>JALULO010000010.1 GCA_027056215.1 Campylobacterales bacterium
GTTGTTGGTTGTGTTGTTGGTTGTGTTGTTGGTTGTGTTGTTGGTTGTGTTGTTGGTTGTGTTGTTGTTGGTGGAATATCCTGTACTAATTCATTGGAGCCATTTTCGCTTATAACATAAAAATTACCTTTTGCGGATGAATCTGCTGTGATATCTCCGTAGTTTGGAATCGTTACGGATATATTTTTCATATTTCCGCTAAATGACTGGGTAAAAAGGAGCCATTTTCTGTTTGGCTGTACTCCTGTTTTTAGAGCTATGGCATATACCGGAATCTTTTCGTCTTTTGTCCACATTCCTTGAGGATTCGTATCTACATTCAGTAGAAACCATCTGCTACTCATAGCATAGTCATGAGGGATATTTGATGTTTCTGTTATCTTTTTATCTTTATTTGCTACAAGTTTTCCGTATTTCCAAAAATACTGCAAAGTTGTATCGTTATAGATCAACTCGACTGAGTTCATGATAGCTTGAAATCTAGACATTATTGTATTTTTATCATTTGATTTGCCGTTGTACTCACGAATCACATTTGCTCTTGTGAGCCATAGGGCTAACTGCGCAAAACCTCTATATTTATCCAGTGTATCAAAAGTATTATTATCACTGATAGCCAGCTGATAAGAAAAACTGCTGTTTTGTTTATGTGCTTGGTTGATTACAAAAGGAAGATTGTTTAGTTTAAATATTGCATTGTTGATAGAGCCTATAGAGTTATCTGCAAAATATCGCACGCTTATAGCATTGTCCGTCAAAGGATATATGGAAAAATCATAGTTTGACATAGTAGAATCTTTTATCCAGTCTTGACTGTCTCCTATATTTAAAGAGATAGGATTGTAAGCTATAAATCTTGTGTTTTCCTTCCATGTTTTTGATATCAGGTTATCTTTGAGTGCCTTATGAAGTTGTCTGTACTTTTCAACCCAATAGGCATTTACCACAACATGCTTAAAGCTGTCTTCCATATTGTTCCCAAATCTATCACTATATCTCTTTGAATTGTCCAGCTCGCTCCACGAGAGTCTATTCGGAGTCGAGTCTTCTACAAACATAACCAGCGGTGGATTTGGATACCAAGTTTGGATATCTTTTAAGAGTTTATTATTTGCGAAATTTTTACCTATCTCGCTCCATAATTTATTTGGTCCAAAAGGACTCAATTTGTTTAAAATATTTGAATTCATATCTATGACATTGGGGTTGTTGTTGCTAGAAAGTCCAAAATAATATGATTTATCCAAAAGAGTGTCTTCTATCGGTCTGATTATAAAGGTAAGTGGCAGATTGAGTTCTTTTGCTCTCAGTATAGATGTTTTGTAGTAACTTAGCGGAAGTTGCTCTTGCCAGTATGGCTTAAGTCTCCAGCTAGGCAGTATATGATTTCCCTGTTCGATCAAACTCATGACATAAGATGGTGTCATGCCTGAGCCTGTATCTCCTGTATCCCAATGAGCCAAAAGAGGCAATGGATATTCTTTGGTAGCTTTAGTTGATTTCACAGATTCTTTTGTGATGGTTGAAACCATATTTACCAAATCTATA
This sequence comes from Campylobacterales bacterium, assembly GCA_027056215.1. Lineage (GTDB taxonomy): Bacteria > Campylobacterota > Campylobacteria > Campylobacterales > QNZT01 > QNZT01. The sequence goes on from JALULO010000010.1 coordinate 1,549, forward strand.
GTACCTGCGGCAGTCGGTTTGTTTTTGAGTAGTTTATTAAAATCCTTAGAACTGTTTACTTCGGGGAGTACAAAAGAGCTAAGATAGTTTAACTTTTTGATTGTGTATGTTTCTTTTTGATTTTTAGAGTTGTAGCTATTTCTTAATACAAGTGTCGATCCTATCGCAAAGAGTATAAATATGAAAATTAAACCCGTTTTTTTAAAAGACTTCATAACTGTTTCCTATGGTTGAATCGGAGATTCATATTTTTTTGAGATACTCATCAACATGTGATCTTGTGCCTGTTGAGTTGATACTATGTGTAAATTTTCTTGTGTGTTTTTACTTATTATTGTGTTTATCTTTTGCTTTAGTTCGTCAAGAGAAAGATTTTGTATATCTATGCCTTGTGCTATGACTTGATTGAGTATTTCGATTGTATCTTGTTTTATATCTATGCCGTTTGTCGGTTCCTGGTCGCTGTCGAGTGACTGGAGTAAGATAGCCATCTTTGTTACTTCAGGATGCAAAGCTGCTATCCTTGACTGACCCAAGATATCTTGCGGAAAGACAAGGTAATCATTTGTCATTTTTTGTATGGAGCCTAATTTTAGATTGCCGATATAAAAATCAACAGGCGTATTTTGGCAGTTAAAATAACCTCTAGAATCGGTTTTTTTATCAACGCCATCGCAACGATAATCCAATCCACCAACCGGTGAATCCACAAACATACCGGTCATACCACCGGAATTTGCACTTGAAGAAGAGGATGATTGCATAGAGCCACCTCCACCACCTCCACCGCATGCTGTAAAAAAAAGCATTATCAAAGTGAATAAAGTTGTATATAAAATTTTGTATGTTTTCATCGTTGTTACCTATAAAATATAATTATCTCGGTTAGATTGTTTGAAGAATACCTGCAACTTGGCAATCTTTTAAAACAAAGACCCATAGCTTTCCGTCCTTACTTCACAGTAAGTTTGGCTTTTTAGAACTGTACAATATATCGGCTTTATTTTAGATTAATTTATAGCATAGTAAGATAAAATATAAAAATTATAAAATTATGTTTATCTTATTAACTTTTGGATAAAATAATATTATAATTATTTTTGAAGGTAAAATTTATATATCATGAAAAAAGTTCAGGTCATAAAGTCACTAATCAGTCTAGGCAGCTATCAAGAGTTTATCTTGGAATTATTAAAACTATCAGAAGAAAAAAATTCTTCTTATGTTTGTGTATCCAATGTTCATATGACTATAGAAGCCAATGATAGTTATGATTTCTTAAATATAGTAAATGAAGCTGATATTACTACGCCTGACGGTATGCCTCTAGCAAAAGCCATAAAGTTTTTATACGGTATAAATCAAGACAGAGTTGCCGGTATGGATCTGATGCCATCACTCATGAAAGAGTGTGAAAATAAAAAAAAGACTATATTTTTCTTCGGATCTACCGATAATATACTTGGGATTATCAAAAGCAAAGCTAAAAAAGAGTTTCCAAATTTAGTATTTGAGTCTTACTCACCTCCGTTTAAAGAACTGAATGAGAGTGAAAAGTCAGATATAATATCTAGGATTAACAGCTGCAACCCTGATTTTGTTTTTGTGGCACTTGGTTGCCCAAAGCAAGAAAAATGGATGTTTGAACATAAAGGAAAGGTAAAAAGTTGTATGATAGGTTTTGGTGGAGCATTTGAAGTATATGCTGATGTTAAAGATAGAGCACCAAAATGGATGCAGGATTATTCACTAGAGTGGCTATATAGATTTGCTCAAGATCCAAAAAGACTTTGGAAAAGATATCTATATACAAACAGTAAGTTTGTTTTACTCTTGCTGAAGCAGTTGATATATCAGAGACTATTTAAAGGCAGATAATTGAAAAAAATAAAAAATAAAAGATATCCAAAACATTTCAAAGAAACAATATCAAAGATAATATTATTTTTGAGTGATATTTTTGGTATTTATCTTTCCTTGTATTTAGGTTTTCTTCTTGCAAATTTAATTTACCATTTCACAGGCTACTTTTCTAAAAATACTTTTGAATTATCTATAAAATTATTGCCTTTTTATATCATAATACCGTCAATATTTTTTTACGAAGGCATATATAGTGTAAGATTTGATTTTTGGCAAGAGACAAAACTGGTTTTAAAAAGTCTGCTTCTTAGTTTTGTAGTTATGCTTGCATATCTTGCCGTAACTCACAAAACTCAAAATTACTCTAGAGCTATTATTATAATTTCTTTTTTTATGATGATGTTTTTAATACCTGCTATAAAGAATTTTGTTAAAAAAATGTTATTTCGCACAGGTTATTGGAAGCTCGGAGTAAAAATCATAAGTAACAATAGCGATATAGAAGAAGAGATTTTTAACAATGAATATATGGGCTATATAAAATCAAGACGGGAAGAAGGAAGTATAGTATTTGTTGACTCTCACAGCAGTGATGTAGAAGAGATTCGAAAAAGACTCGAGATTGAAATACAGTCGAAAGATAAAGTCATGTTTATCCCTTTTTTCAATGAATATCAATTTTCAAATTCAAATATTTTTGAATTGACAAATACAAGAACTAATCTTGTAGTGCTGGAAAATAGACTACATAGCAAATACAGGATGTTCATAAATGTCACTTATAACTATATTATGGCTATATTTCTTATGCCTTTTCTTTTGCCAATAGTCGGTTTTATAGCTTGGTTAGTCAAGAGGGACTCGAAAGGACCGGTTTTTTTCAAGCAGGAGAGATTAGGTATAAACGGCGAAGTTTTTTTAGTCTATAAATTTAGAACTATGTATGTAAATGGTGATGAGATTTTGAAAAAATATCTCAAAGAAAATCCTCAGGAAGTGGAAAATTATAGGATTTTTCATAAATATGAAAACGATCCAAGAATTACAAAATTAGGTAAATTTTTGAGAAAAACATCAGCTGACGAATTGGCCCAAATAGTCAATGTATTTAGAGGAGAAATGAATTTTGTAGGTCCAAGACCATATATGATAACGGAAAAAGATATGATTGGTGATTTTAATGAGAAAATAATCTTAAGAACAAAACCAGGCATAACAGGACTTTGGCAAGTAAGTGGAAGAAATGAATTGACATTTGATGAAAGAATAGAATTGGATAAATGGTATATCAATAATTGGTCTTTATGGATGGACTTTGTGATATTACTCAAAACTGTAA
>JALULO010000011.1 GCA_027056215.1 Campylobacterales bacterium
TAATGCAAAGATGAGAATAATAAATAATAAAGATTGTATAAAAAAGATAAATGCTATTTTAAACTTTTTACTGTCATTTTGATTCATAAATCAATTATAATGAATCAAAGGTTAAAAAGTAGTTGTATAAATTTGGTAATAAATGCAACTACTTTTGACTAAGAAAAGATTAAAGTTGGGTTCTTAAAATATCTTTGTATGCTGAAAGTGCTTTGTTGCGAACTTCAAGCATTAGTTTCATGCTGATTTCTGCCTTATCGATAGCGATTGCTGCTTGATGAAGATCTTTTACTTGTCCGGTAGCGATGCTTTGCAGGGCATTGTCACCCTTTATTTGCGTATCATTAACATCATTTAAAGAAGCCTTGAGAATATCTAAAAAGTCACTATTTGTACTATTTTTTTTCTTTGTATTGCCTACACTTGCAAGTGAAATAGGTGATATACTATGTAATTGTTGGGTCATTTATTATCCTTTCAACAAGTCGATGGAGCTTTGTGCCATAGACTTTGTACTCTGGTATGCTGCTACATTAGCTTGATACGCTCTAGTTGCTTCAATTAGATCGGCCATTTCAATAACAGGATTAACATTAGGAAGGGCGACATATCCGTTCTCATCTGCATCCGGATTAGAGGGATCAAATCGTAGCTTAAAAGGGGAATCATCACGAATGACTTTATCAACCGTTACACCCATGAGTGGTGGTTTTGGAAACTGTGTCGCTGTTGGATCATCGATAGGATTTTCATCTTTTAAAAAGCCATTGCCATCTTGCATCTGTTGTGCTAATAGTTCTGAAAAATCATGTGCTTTAAAGATCACTTCACGACGACGATAGGGACCTCCTTCATCTGTTCGCGTTGTATTTGCATTTGCGATATTTGAACTAATCAAATTGATACGAAAGCGTTGTGCTGATAAACCATATCCACTGATATCAAAGCCACTTAAAAATGCCATGTATTACCTTCTTATTGAATTTTACCGGATGCGTCAATGACACTTTTATATATCATCGCCTGTTTTTTGATTGCATTTGTTAATGCCTCAAACATAATAGAGTTCTTACTCATCTCTGTACTTTCTATATCTATATCTACATTATTTCCATCATTACGCGTAGGATGTGTACCTCTGAAAAAATAACTAGCGTGCATATTTTCTTTGGATTGAACAGGATCCAGATGCATAGGTGAACTTTTTGCTAAAGCGAGTTGGCTATGATTGTTTTGAAGTGTTCTGGCTTCTTTTGCCAGAACATCTTCAAACTGAATATCTCGTGAACGGAAATAAGGTGTATCTACATTCGCGATATTACTTGAAATCATTTTTTGTCGCAATGCTCTAAAATCAAGTGCTGAAATAGCCAAAGGCATAGATTTACTTATTGTAAGACCCATCTACATACTCCTGCAGTTTTTTATATTAGAAATAAAAGCACAATATATACCAAATCTAAATATTATATATTATTACATTTTTCTAAAATTATTTAAATTATTTTAGCATAAATTTCACATTAATCAAAGTTTGTGTAGAATCCAAAACAAGTGATGCATGAGGATATGATGATTGGTGGCAGATAGAACAGTTTATTTTATTAGTGTTATGTTGATAACTATTGGTATCATATTTTCACTCTCCTTAACCACTTATGCGAGTATACAGATATATCATGATCAGTTTCATTTTTTTGTTCGTCAGTTAGCAACTGGAATACTCTCTATCGCGATAATATGGGGAATATCACAACTCGATCCTGATCGGTATTTTTTACCACTTGGTTTTTTTCTCTTCTTCTTTTTTCTTTTTTTGATGACGATTATGCCCTTTTTACCACCTTCTATTGTGACAGAGATTGGAGGTGCAAAGCGGTGGATTAGAGTTGGCTCATTTTCACTTGCCCCTGTTGAGTTTTTTAAAGTAGGATTTATCGTGTTTTTAGCATGGAGTTTTTCGCGTAAGATTGACCATTCACACAAAAGTCTTTCTGAAGAGTTTAAAGTTTTCCTGCCTTATATCATGGTTTTTGGTGTCGTGACGTATTTGATCGCGATTATGCAAAATGATATCGGACAGGTTATTGTACTTGGTGTTGCTTTGATGGTGATGGGTTCTATGGCCGGAACAAGTACGCGTTTTTTCATGATTGCTATGGTTGGTGTATTTATTGTGGTTGTGACTGCTATTGTCGGTTCAGAACATCGGGTTACACGGGTATTGTCATGGTGGAGCAATACGCAAAACTTTGTACTTTCATTTTTACCAGATGCCCTTGCCGATAAATTGCGAGTAACAGACACGATAGAACCCTATCAAGTTACCAATGCGTACAATGCTATACAAAATGGTGGCTTGTTTGGAACAGGGCTTGGAAATGGAACGATAAAGTTAGGTTTTTTATCTGAAGTGCATACGGATTTTATCCTTGCAGGAATCGCTGAAGAAGTGGGTGTGATTGGACTTATAGGGGTGATTTTGCTCTTCTTTATTCTTATATTTAAGCTTTTAAAAATCGCAAATCGAAGTGAAAACAGAATCTATTCACTCTTTGCCCTTGGTATCGCACTTATGTTTGCAACAACATTTTTTATCAATAGTTTTGGTGTGACAGGTATCACACCTGTAAAAGGTTTGGCTGTGCCATTTTTAAGTTATGGAGGAAGTTCACTGCTTGCACACTCCATCGCAATAGGCATGGTACTGATGATTAGTAAAAAGGTAAAGTATTGAGACAAAATATCGCTATCGTCGGAGGTGGAACAGGTGGGCATCTGAGTATCGCCAGATCTGTTAAAGAAGCATTGAACCGTAGGGGTATAAAGCCTTTTTTTATTGGTTCAACAGGTGGTCAGGATAAACAGTGGTTTGCACAAGATGAAGGATTTGAAGCAAAGTATTTTTTGGATACGCAAAGTGTTGTAGACCGTGGATTGATAGGAAAGATAAAGAGTCTTGGTAAGATTGCAAAAGCTGCATGGATGGCACAAAAAATCATACAAGAAAAGAACATCGATATTGTTTTTTCTGTGGGCGGATATTCCGCGGCACCGGGAAGTATAGCCTCGATCATACGAGGAAAAAAACTCTACATCCATGAACAAAATGCTGTCATGGGACGCTTAAATGCACTCTTTTCTAAAAAAGCAACAGCGATCTTTTCTCCTTATGTAGAAAATTCTCCTGTGAAAGATTATCCGATTAGTGAAATCTTTTTTGACAATGCCAGAGTACGTACAGAGATCAAAACGATTATCTTTCTAGGTGGCAGTCAAGGAGCACATGCAATCAATGTATTTGCTCAAAGTGTTGCAAAAATGTTACATGGAAAAGATATCAAAATTATTCACCAGTGTGGAAGAGGCGATTATGATGCATTGCAAGAGTTTTATAGTAGTGAAAATATAGAAGTTGATCTATTTTCCTTTGATAAAAAACTGTATGAAAAAATAGCAGAGGCAGATTTTGCTATCTCACGTGCAGGGGCTAGTACCCTATGGGAGTTGACAGCATCACAACTTCCAGCTTTATACATACCATATCCCTATGCTGCTGGGGATCATCAATACTTTAATGCAAAATTTTTGTTAGATCAAAAACTTGGATTTTTGTGCAGAGAAGCGTTTTTGTCTAAAGATATCATGCAACAAGTTTTTGATGCAGATATCGCCAAGATGAGTAGTGGATTGCAAGGCTTAGTTTCTCCTGATGGTGCGGATAAGATTGTCGATTATATGGGACTTTAAACAATTTCAGATAAAATATCCTTAGTTTACAAGGGGTTTTCTCCGCTAAGGATATGTTGAATGGATATTAGAAAAGAGTTTTTAGAGTATTTTCATGCAAAAGGGCATGCGATAAAGCCAAGTGCTCCACTGGTTCCCGATGATGCTACACTACTGTTTACAAATGCTGGTATGGTTCCTTTTAAATCTATCTTTACAGGTGATGTTCCCGCACCAAATCCTCCGCGTGCAACGAGTTCTCAAACCTGTATCCGTGCCGGTGGAAAACATAATGATCTTGAAAATGTAGGTTATACCAATCGACATCATACTTTCTTTGAGATGCTTGGAAATTTCTCATTTGGTGACTACTTTAAAGAAGATGCTATCGCGTATGCGTGGGAATTTATCACAGAAGTGCTCAAGCTTCCTGTTGAAAAACTTTGGGTAACGGTACACGATAGCGATGATGAAGCAGAAGAGATTTGGAAAAAACATATCTCACCTGAGCGAATCATGCGTTTTGGAGATAAAGATAACTTTTGGCAGATGGGCGATGTTGGTCCATGTGGACCGTGTTCAGAGATATTTTACGATCAGGGTGCAGAACATTTTCACTCTCCTGAAGACAAAATGGGTGGTGAAGGCGATCGCTTTTTAGAGATTTGGAATCTCGTTTTCATGCAGTATGAAAGAAGTGCAGATGGTACGCTTTCACCATTGCCAAAACCTTCTATCGATACAGGTATGGGGCTTGAAAGAGTAGTTGCCATCAAAGAGGGAAAAACCAGCAACTATGATACTTCTTTGTTTATGCCTTTGATAGAGGAAGTAGCTACACTATGTCAAAAACCTTATCTTTACGAAAGTGGTGCGAGTTATCGTGTGATTGCTGATCATATCCGTGCAGTTACTTTTTTACTCTCACAGGGCGTAAACTTTGATAAAGAGGGTAGAGGATATGTACT
>JALULO010000012.1 GCA_027056215.1 Campylobacterales bacterium
TTTGTCAATACTTCATTTTCAAGTGCCAAAATCCCATGATCCTTGGCATAGTCAAGTAATAAAGCTTCTTGAATAAGCTGGTTAAGAGCAATATCTTGTAAGTGTAATTGCTCAGCTTTTTCTTTTGTGAGTTTCCCCCCTAGCATTTGATTATAATAGTTATAAACATTAGAATAGGCACTTTGCAACTCTTTACCTGTAATCTTTTTATCACCAACCTTTGCAATTGCATCTGCGCGGTCTTGATTGTAACTATAAGCACCCCATCCAACAAAACCTGCACCTACGAAGGCGATGGTGCTGATCCAAATCGTAACAACAAGATATTTTCTATGCTTTTGCATCCATGAAATCATGACAAACCTTTTTAACTAGCTATAAGAATTATATTCTAATTTAATTAAACAAAATATAAGTTTTGCTGATTATAAAATAATTATATTTTACTAAAATAACTATTTTATAACTAATTAAGAATAAACTGTTTATGCAGATAAATAATCGGCTTTTTCATGTTTTTATATAGTGGAGTAGTGTAATAATTTACAACTATTTTCAAGTAATGCAACTTCTTTAACAAGTGTATGTAAATCTCTATGACATGCATAGATACCATATCCTTTGATTAACATGATATTAGTATTGTTATTTTTAAAATATTTATAGATTTCCTCAGGTGCACGATCATACCAAGTGACAAAATCTTTTGAATCATAAATTTCAAGTTCACCTAAATGTTTATTACCAAAGTAATCTTTTGGGTAAAAGTGTGAGTGGGTTATCGAAAAGGCAGTTGCAAAAGGTGGCATAGCATAAGTGATGTATTTTGCATTACTGACATATTTATATATATTTGCGTGAATATGTGCGTCGATACTTGCTTGTTTCCAACGATAATCTGGTTTAGAATATAATTTTATAAAATCTTGATGTTTCATCTCATCAAAAATACTCTCTCTTTTATTGATAATGAAAGAATCTTCTTCTATCTTGGCAGAGAGGGAACCATGAAAAATCCCTAAAAAATTTTTACGAAACATAGAAAGTGAAACTTCTTTTAACTCTTCTATTAGAGAATTTGTCATGTATCACACCCACTTTTAAGTAAAATTTATGTTATTATATCATTATGAAGTTAAATAATATACCGCATATCCCTGTTTTATATGATGCTGTCATTGCTCAGTTTGCAGAACTAAGATCTGGAGTTGTCATTGATTGTACGGTTGGCTACGGCGGGCATAGTGAAGCTATTTTAAAGGCAAACACAGATATAGAGCTTATTTGTATTGACCAAGATCGTACGGCAATCGATTTTTCACAAAAAAGGCTTTTGCCTTATAGTGATAGAGTAACCTTCGTTCATGGACGTTTTTCAGATGCTATTTCAAATATTGATACATCAAATGTATGTGGTATTTTAGCAGATATTGGCGTTTCTTCTTTACAATTAGATGATAAAAGTCGTGGTTTTGGTTTTGAGTCTTTGAAACTCGATATGCGTATGGATCCGCAAGTGAAGCTTACGGCGTATGATGTGGTAAATACTTATACACAAGAGAAACTTGAAAAGATTTTTAAAACGTATGGAGAAGTTAGAGAGTATAAAAAAGCAGCAGCTTTGATTGTTCAAGAGCGTGCAAAAAAGTCATTTGAAAGTGCCAAAGAACTTGCTTCATTTTTAGCAAAACATCTTTACAGTAAAAAGATTCATCCGGCTACACTTGTTTTCCAGGCGATTCGTATCGAAGTCAATGATGAACTCGGTGAATTACAAAGATTGTTAGATTCGATCAGGGACTTACAATTGTCTAATACTTTAGTGGCTATAATCTCGTTTCATTCGCTTGAAGACAGAATTGTCAAGCAGACATTTAAAGAGTGGGTAGCAAATTGTATCTGTCCACCACAGGCGATGCGGTGTGTATGTGGAAATGACCATGCATATGGTAAAATCCTGACTAAAAAACCAATCATAGCAACGGATAAAGAGATTGAAAAAAACCCAAGAGCAAGAAGTGCAAAACTCAGAGTCTTTAAAACAAAGTAGTAGGTCATTGGCTAAAACAGAGCTTTTAACACAGATAGACGATATGCAAAATGTGGAACAAAATATTTCGTTTTCAACATTGATTTGGACGTTTATACTGGTTTTTTTTATGCTTTTATTTATATTGCCAAAAATCTACATCGCCAATCAAGTCTACTATGTTAGTAAAGATATCAATAAACAATATCATAAATTTACGGCACTTCGGGAAGAAAACCGTTATCTAAAAAATCAAATTGAAAAGTTTAACTACCAAAATCAAATCGTTAATGATGTAGAAATTCCTTAAAATCAAGGGATCTAGTTGATAGTAGCACTATAAACTATCTTTATTAATCATACATTAATCCTTTCATATTACAATTACGATAATTAAATTAAAAGGATAATCATGCAACAAAAAATTGATGCAATCAAAAATGAAGTCAAAAAGATTATTGTCGGTCAAGAGCATTTGATCGATGCTTTACTTATAGGCTTGATCTCAGAAGGTCATGTTTTGGTAGAAGGCGTTCCAGGACTTGCAAAAACGACGGCGATTAACGCACTTTCAAGAGCTTTAGGACTTGACTCAAAACGGATACAATTTACACCTGATTTATTGCCCAGTGATGTAACAGGTACGGAGATTTACAATCAGATAGAAGGTAAGTTTTCCGTTAAAAAAGGACCGGTTTTTACCAACTTGTTACTAGCCGATGAGATTAACCGTGCTCCTGCAAAAGTGCAGTCGGCATTGCTTGAAGTGATGCAGGAAAAGCAAGTTACCATCGCGGATAATACCTTCAAAGTAGATGAGCCGTTTTTGGTACTTGCTACAGAAAACCCAGTTGAACAAGAGGGTGCATATCGTTTGCCTGAAGCACAGTTGGATCGTTTTATGTTAAAAGTACTTGTAGGCTACAACACACTTGATGAAGAGTTTGAGATAGTCAATCGTGTAGCGAAAAATGGATTTGAATCAGTCCTGAGAGTTGTAAGCAAAGAAGATATTGATGCGATCAAAGCAAAGTTGCATGAAGTTCATGTTGATGATGCGGTACAAAAGTATATGTTAAAGATTATCTTTGCAACTCGTTATCCCAAAGAATATGGTCTGGATGAGCTGGATGATTATATCGAGTTTGGAGCGAGTCCAAGGGGTTCTATCGATCTCTATAAAGCTTCTCGTGCGATGGCACTGCTTCGAGGTAAAGACTTTGTAACACCGCTTGATGTGGCAGATGTCGTTTCTGATGTATTGCGTCATAGGATCATTCTTAGTTATAAAGCTGAGGCAAAAGGAATCACAAGTGATTTGATTATCCAAAAAGTGATGGAATCGGTTGAGGCTCCGTAAGAGTTAATCATGAATGAAACAATAGTAAAAGAGATTCTCTTACGTGCAAAAAAAGAGGTCTTCACGGGAAATCTTGGAAATTCTCTCACTGCACTTAAAGGTGAAGGTGTTGATTTCGCTGAGATTAAAGAGTATGACTATGGCGATGATGTACGAAAGATAAACTGGAAAGCAACGGCAAAAACAGGTGAAGTAAAAGTCAATGTTTTTAATGTGGAACGCGAGTTAAATATCGTTATCGCTTTTATGGTGGGTGGTTCTATAAACTTTGGAACAGTACGTTTGAAACAAGAAGTGATGGCAGAGTTATTAGCTCTTTTAAGCTTTTCTGCACTCAAAAATTCGGATAGATTGAGTACACTTTTTTTCAGTGACAAGGAAGAAGGATTTATCAAATCAACGAAAAACTTAGGCGTGGTTGAAGATAGTTTACATCAGGCATTGGGCATCGAGCCACTAGGAAAGGTATCTGATTATAATGCTTTTTGTGACTATATCAATGCACGCATGAAAAGTAAAGCATTGATTTTATTGATTGGGGATTTTTACGGGGATATTGACTTAAGTACGATTGCACATCGCCATGAGATATATGCTTTGATGGTTCGTGATCGATTTGAAGAAGATCCTCAACTTTATGGGGATTTTACATTGGTTGATCCTTCCTCTTTTGGGGAAGAAGAGGTATATCTTAATCCTTCCATTGCAAAAGAATATAAAGCATTGATAAACAGTAAAGATGAACAATTGTATGCCCATTTTCTGGAGCATAAAATCGTTCATGGGAAGATCTATACAGATGATGATATTTATATCAGAGCATCACAGATACTCAAAGGGTAAAAGATGGTACAGGGTTTAAAAGATATCAAAGGTATTGTAACCGTAGCGGATGATTCCCTTTTTACACTGGGTGTCGTGGTAGCGGTTTTACTTTTGATCGTAATCGGAGTAACGTATATGATCGTTGGTAAACGTAGGGTTAAACGTCGTTTTATTCCTACCGCCAAAGAAGTTGCTAAAGAAAACATAGAGCATATTAATTATGATGATCCTAAAAGTGTGGTCTATGCATTTGGTGAAGATGTAAAACTTTTTGTAGATGAAAAAAATCGTTTTGTTTATGAAGAGATTTTAAAAGCATTGGAACCTTATAAATATAAAAAAGAGGTTCCGCCTTTGGATGAGAGCGTTAAAAAACGTATCAAAACATTTATAAAGGAGATTTTATGACGCACATGGTTTTAGAATATCCGATTTTTTTGCTATTGCCACTGGTCTACTTGATATGTGCGAAGTTTTGTAA
>JALULO010000013.1 GCA_027056215.1 Campylobacterales bacterium
ATAACCGTTACAGTTATGTAAGAAACAATCCGTTAAAATATACAGACCCAAGCGGACACTCATGGTGGCTCAAACATGGACGTTCTATACTCATAGGGGTAACCGTGGCTGTGTTGACTGCTGCTACTGGTGGTTTGGCACTAGGGGCTACGAGCTTGGTAACGGCTAGCTTTAGTCAGCTTGTCTTTGCAGGGGCTGTTGGTGGGTTTGTCGGTGGGTTTGCTTCAGGGGTGTTACAGGGTGCCACGGTGCACCAAGCCCTGAAGATGGGAGCCAAAGGGGCACTGTATGGTGCCATAGGTGCAGGTACTGCCAATCTCATAGGAGGCATAGGCTCCAGTGTGGTACGTGCATCCCTACACGGACTCACCAGAGCCGCCATCACCCGAGCCCAAGGCGGTAAGTTCTCAGCAGGGTTCTGGAGTGGGTTTGCGAGTTCTGCACTGGGTGGACAGATAGGCAGATTTAAAAGCCTTGAAGGACAAACAGCCATGGCAGCTGTTGTGGGTGGTACTGCCTCTGAATTAGGTGGTGGTAAGTTTGCTAATGGGGCTGTGAGTGCGGCGTTTGTACATATGTATAATTATGATGCGCATTTACCTAAATGGGCTCCTCCGAAATCAACGGAAAGGACAGAATTTATTCCAAAAGTTTTAAATGGAGCAGTTCGATTTGTCTTAGGTGCTGTGGATGTAGTTGGTGAAGCTTTGAGTGGGGGTGTGAAAGGATTACATCAAATTCTTACTATGGATTCGTCAAAAGTACCCGGTGGTTTAATTGGTGAAGGATTATTTGGAGGTCTAACGCTTCGCATTGGTGCAGGGAATGGTTCTGCTATTGGCTATGAGTTAACGGCTGCTCCTTTAACCACAACAAGAGTTTTGGGATACACTAATCCTGTGATTGTAGATAGCATATATACTGCAGGTTCAGGAGATATGTTTAGCCTAAAGTATGGAAATAAATAAAGGAAAATAATAATGAGTCAATATCAAATATATTTTTTGTTAGGATTAATATGTTATTTAAATATATATCAAACTGTCTTACTAATGAAAGAAAAAGGTTTACCTGACGTAAAAATAAAAATAGGTATTTTGTGGCTATTTCCAATAATTGGTTGGCTGTATATTGTTATTTTTAAGGATCCTTCTAAGAATGTAACAATTAAAAGACACTCAAATTCCAATATATTAAGTGGCGAAGTAAAATATAATACTGCAAAATATTTTTCATTATTTTTTGCCGTAATTATTTACGGTTATATATTTATTTTGCTTGGTTGAGAGGTATATAAGGCGGTAAGTTCTCCGCTGGGTTTTGGAGTGGGTTTACGAGTTCTGCACTGGGTGACAGATAGGCAGATTTAAAAGCCTTGAAGGACAAACAGCCATGGCAGCTGTTGTAGGCGGTACTGCCTCTGAACTTGGTGGTGGTAAGTTTGCCAATGGTGCTGTGACTGGGGCGTTTGTGCATATGTATAATGCGATGGGGCATACTTATCCTAGTAAAAAAGAGATGATAGATGGAAGTAATACTCAAGAACAAGGAAGAGTGAGACGAGCTTTAAATATGTTATCTCGTTCTGAACGAGCAGGAGTAAGAGGTATATCATCACTTAGCTATAGCGAAGCATATAGTAGAGTTATGGGTATTGAACGAATGAATGATAATATAGGAAGAGGGTTGATATCAGGAGCTGTAGGATTGCTTTTAGCTCCATTTGTTGAAGCTGGATATACCTATACAATGGTTAATCCTGTATCTTCATATAATTTTGCTGTAGCTGCTCTTGATGGAGGTTATTCAGCTCAGGCATTAGGATTATTTACATGGGGAGGAAGAATTGGACAAGGTATATCATGGCTACTAAAATAAAATATTTAATTTGGGGTATAGCAATGCTAATGCATAATTTTTATATATACACAACACATCTTGTTTCTTTTGGATGGGATACGATAGAGTTACAAGGATTTAAATTATATATTATTGTAGTTTTCTATGCCTTATTTGCTCTATATATAATTTTTCATTCTTTAACTTTATCGGAGGAATCAAAAGATATAGATGAGACGGATTAAGAACTATAAGAAACTAAACATAAAAAAGAGATAACCAAATTATTAATAGGATTGTAAATAATGAAACGCCAAATACTAAAACTAGGATTTATATCATTATTACTTTTAAGCATATTTCTTACAGGATGTGCAAGTAAAAAGTCTCTAAGAGTCACAAAAAACCATGAAATAGTCTGTTCTAATCAATCAGTAGAGGATACTTATAGGTTTTTAGTCAAAGACCTTAGAGTACATTATACAGGTTCAGAAGAGTTATCTTCTCATACAGAACACGGAATGTTTGGTGGAGGATCTATACTTATGCCTATGGCAGGTACAACCTATGTAGAAGATGCTCATATAGCTAATAATAAATATGAAATTTACATAAGTATTAAAAATGGTATCTCTCCTAAAATGATAGGTGAGTTAATTGAAATTAACAAAAGTAATCCGAAATGTTATACGACAGTTAAAATAAATTACATGAATAGCATGTGGAAAAGACATGGGATTATTGTTAAGAAAATTATTATGTCTGATGTACTCCAGAACTCTGATTTTAATTAGGATTACTTTTTACAGAATGACCCTTATGTTAACCACCAAACATCGGTGAGACCGAACGTTTAAGTTTCGGTGTCTTTTTACTAACCTTAAACGCTTTTACTCATGCCCTTATTTACGGGGTTTGGTGCTTTAAGGTTTGGGGTTTTTGGGGTGAAGCTTAAATGGGTGAGAATAGTAACCATTTTGCTAAATATTATTTTTTATCAAGTTGATTTATTGCACAAATTCTGACAAAGTTAGAAAGTGATAAGTTTTGAGACTTTGCTAGTTCTTTTAACATCTCTACTTCACTTTCGGTAAAGTATGTCATAACTTTTTTACTTTTTTTCTTTTCCGCAGGTAATGGAGGTCTTCCTCCTGCACCTTTTTGTTTTGTATTATTTAAGGTCTTTTTGTCTTTGGTTATTAAACTGTTTACATCAAATTCCATAATCATCCCTCTTTTATGGCTTCTAATAGTTCTTGATAATCTTGATAGATACCTTTGTATTGATTTTTTGTAAAGTTGTTTTTTGAGTATAGCTCTGTTATGGTTTTTCCTAAATGAATACTGTTTGTAATTGCTTCAGACTCTCTTATATACAATAAAGGCTTACCCAGGCCTTTTAGAGCTTCTATGGATTGTCTGTACTTATTAAGTTTATCTTTCTTCACACGATTGATTATAATAATAATTTTATTGCAAAAACTATTGATTTCCATGACACTATTGATTGTACGTTTTATAGAATTAATATCTAGGGTTGTAGGAACAATGATAATATCACTGGATTTAAATATTTTTATAGCATCTGTATCTATGAAACCACCAAGGTCATACACTACATCATGATCTATTGTTTCTAGTTCATCTAGTATCTTTGCTTTGTTAGGGTATATTTCTTCTATAACAGAATCATCATTTGATAATAATGGATAGTTTAAATCTTTTGCTACAGAAAAACTAAAAGAGGTTTTACCTGTACCGCCTTTTTTATTGAAAAATGTTATTACTTTATATGCCATTGTAATCCTTAGTTAATAGTATTATATTATAAGATATATTAAATAATAGTTTTTTATTATATTTAACTGTTTAATACTATATTTAATAAGTAAAAATAAATTTTAGATTATACACTTTTCTATACGGTATTTTCTATCACATCGCCATCCGCCAACCTCGTGGCGGTGGGATACGCATTGTTTTTTATGTTAGGATAGGTATTTTCGCCGCCATGTGTTTTATCGCCGCCGCCTTAGGCGAAATAGCCATAAAAGAATAAAAATTATTCAGAGTAGGGAAGGGCTATCACCCTACTCATGCTGTGTGATATCGTATTTTTTGTTCGTCAAGTGGTTCATTCCATGCTTCTCGTAATAGCCATTGCCTAAATTTACCATTGACTTTCATATACTCACGTATAGTGAAAATCAAATCACTATTTCCCCAAGAAAAATCAACTTTATTAGCCTCAGCTAATCGCAACACAACAGCTTTAACATCATCACGTGAATACCCAGTGCCCCATTTGAAATCAGAGGAATGAATATCTGCAGATGAAATTTTTGTTTGCTTTTGTTCTGCAATAACTCTTATGGCTCCCTCCACATACTCTTTTTTCTTAGCATAAGAAAGACCTTTAGGCGTTTGTACAGGTTCCACCTCTTCTTCCTCTTCTACTTCTACTTCAAGAGTATTAGCAAGAATTGTACGTACTATGGACATAAAAAGATTAGAAAGTACAAAAAGGATAGAACCAAAAGTAATCCACCATTGTAAATCTCTACTCTTTTCTTCTATCTCTTTGATAACATTGCTTTTAGCAGTACTTAATCGTGTAGAGGTACTTTCAAATGAACTTGTAATGTCTGAGAGCTTAGAGAGTACCGTAGCCCTCTTCTCATTAAGTCTTTCAAGCTTTTTAGTCTGTTGTGATTTACGTATACGTTCAAACTCTGCATGCGTATCTGGACATGGTTTATGTTTCTTTGCACAACGTGCAAGCGTAGCGTTAAGTGTACGTACCCTTTTAGTCAATA
>JALULO010000014.1 GCA_027056215.1 Campylobacterales bacterium
TAAACATCACATCAATCCTTTGGTGTGGTTTTAAAATAGAAGATAAACCTTCTAACTTCAATACAACATCTACATCTAACATACTATCACTTTCATCAACAGTTCCAACCTTCGTAACTTTGGCACGGTAATGTGTTTTTTCTTGCACATTATAAATATCTGCTTTGGTTCCTGGTTTTACGTATGAGAGATATTTATTTGGTACATGTACCAATATATATGGCTCATCTTTTGTCCAAAGTGTTAAAACAGGTCTTGACGTAAAAACCTGTTCACCTTCTATACTATAAATTTCATATACTTTACCTGATACAGGCGCTTTGATACGATAACGTTTTAAACGATCTTTTGCATGCTCGATTTTTAAATCAATCTTTCTAGTATCAAGCAATATGGGATTTGCCTCTACTCTACGATTTATTTGTTGTCTGAGAAAGAGTCCTTTTGCATTTTCAAGTTTTATTTTCATATCAAGATAAGCATCTTTAAACACCGCTAATCTATCGTATGTTATCAATTTTTGATTGTATTGTATCTTTGCATTTTGATATTGTTTCATTTTTAAGGCTAATTTTTCCTTGATTGATCTTATATAATTATTATTTTCTATATTGATCGCATTAGGATGTGTTACCTGCTTACGCAATACGTGATATGTAGCAATATCCTTTTCTTTTTGTGCTTCTAATAGTCTTATTTTATAGGTTATATCTTGGCTGTCAAGTTGCACTAAAGGTTGATTTACTTTTACATTGTCTCCTTCATGTACATACATTCTATCTACAACACCACCCTGAAGAGGATAAACTTTATAATAATTTCCCATCACCACGCCGGTACCTTCATAAGAATATCGCATATTAAAAAACAATAATCCAATCAAAGCAGTAAGTACGCCTAAAGCAAATAAGATATACCTAAAAGCAGATCTATGAAAATCACGTTTAAGTGCTATCTTTTCATGCTCATCAAGTTTGACAGGGTTATGTATAGGAGAAGAGATCTCTGGTTCTTCATAAATTGAGATAATATTATCAACAACATCTGTTTTCCCCTCTATAGCTAGTTCTATAAATCGCCTTAAAACTTTTTTATTTTTTTCAGAAAGATTGACAAAAGAAAAGCCATAACGTTGTTTATCAATATATTCTAATTTAAGCGTTACACGAATAGAGATGGCAGATTCAGGCATTTGCAAAACCAAAACACACGGGCATGTTTCAGAAGGTTTGATATCAAAATTTGATGTAACTAATGCCAATCCTGTCAATGACCAATCAACCGCTTTATAAGATTTTTGATCAATAATAACATGTAATGGAATATTGGTACGATACGATTTTCGGGATGAATTATTTTCAAATTTTGTTATTGTGTGCATTATTGCCTCGTTAAGTTAAATCTACAAATATAATAGTAAATATTATTTTACATTAAGCTTAAGAGGTAATAAAAACTATACACTACATTTAAGCATGTTACAAATCACGTTGTATCGTACTTTCAAATGTATCAAAAAAGGTTTTTTGCAATGTTACAATATTTCTTTTGATGCTATTACACACAAATGTATCTCCACCAGTTTTACCAATACGCTTAACCGGAATATCGGCTATTTGCGCCATCTCCTTAAATGCCTGAGGATCTTTTACTTCAACAATGGCTCTGGAAAATGTTTCACTGAAAAGATCACGTTCATCTTCAAGTGTGATATTACATACCACACCTCTTCCACTGGTTGCCGCCATCTTCGCTAAAGTGATAGCGATACCACCCACACTGACATCTTTAGCACAAGCTAAAATAGCTTTTTGATTTAAGCCAATAATAAAATCCCATAAAGCACGTTCTTTTTCAAAATCGATACTAGCCAATTTTCCTTCTACTTTATCATGCAGTTCTTTCATATAAAGAGATCCACCAAAATCATGTTCAGTCTCTCCTATAAGATAGATAGCACTATTGTCATGAACGAAAGAGGATGGCAATACTTTTTCTTGTGAAGCATTCACTCCAACCATAGCGATAGTCGGTGTTGGAAATACACCAACACCATCTGTTTCATTGTACAAAGAGACATTTCCGCTGACTACTGGGGTATTGAGTGATTTACAAGCTTTTTTGATACCCTCACATCCTTTGGCAAACTGCCACATGGTTTCTGGTTTTTCAGGATTCCCAAAGTTTAAACAATCTGTAATAGCCAAAGGCGTTGCACCACTCATCGCAACATTTCTTCCACTTTCCATCACCGCAGCCGCAGCACCACCTTCTGGATCGATATAACAGTAGCGAGGATTACAGTCACTACTCATCGCTATGGCTTTTTTATTCTCTTTGACACGAACGACACTTGCATCAAGTGAACCTGGTGCTTTTACGGTATTTGTCTGAACCATGGAGTCGTATTGTTCATATACCCAGGCTTTATTGACCACTTCTAAAGAAGAGAAAAGTCGATCAAAGGCTTCATCATTGTCAACCTTTTGAAAATCATCAATAGTCGTACCTGCAATTTTCTCAAGATATGCTGGCTTTTGAATCGGACGATCAAGGATAGGTGCTTCTTCGGTAATCGGGTCTATCGGTATATCTGCTACTTTTTGGTTATGCCAATAAAGTTCCATGTTGCCTGTATCCGTTACTGCTCCAACGACGGCAACATCAAGATCCCATTTTTCAAAGATGTCGATAATCTTCTCTTCATACCCTTTTTTCGCACAGATTAACATCCGCTCTTGTGACTCAGAGAGCATGAACTCATAGGGTGTCATATTTTCTTCACGTGCCGGTACTTTATCGAGATCCATACGCATACCACTACCACTTCGTCCAGCCATCTCAAAAGAGCTAGAAGTAAGTCCAGCCGCACCCATATCTTGAATACCGACGATATAATCATGCTCAAACAACTCAAGACATGCTTCTAAAAGTAACTTTTCTGTAAAAGGATCACCAACCTGTACCGTTGGTCTAAGCGATTTACTCTCTTCTGTAAAACTATCACTACTCATCACCGCACCACCAAGACCATCACGTCCAGTTTTACTACCAACATAGATAACAGGGTTTCCAATCCCCTCTGCTCTTCCATAAAATATCTCATCACTTTTACAAACACCCAAGGTAAAGGCATTCACTAATATGTTTCCATTATATGCATCATCAAAAAAAGTCTCACCACCGATCGTTGGAACACCCATACAGTTACCATAATCTCCAATACCCTCAACCACACCACGCACAAGATAACGTTGATGACGGCTGATATCATCATCTCTTGTAACATTTCCAAAACGAAGTGCATTCATGTTAGCAACAGGACGTGCTCCCATCGTAAAAACATCACGTAAGATACCACCCACACCTGTAGCTGCACCTTGATAAGGTTCTATGAAAGAGGGATGATTGTGTGATTCCATCTTAAAGACAGCAGCCATACCATCACCAATATCGATAACACCCGCATTTTCACCAGGTCCTTGAATCACCCAAGGAGCTTTAGTAGGAAAACCATTTAAATACTTTTTACTTGATTTATAAGAACAGTGTTCACTCCACATCGCTGAAAAAACACCAATCTCCAAAAGATTTGGTTCACGATTTAAAATTTTTTTGATATGGTCATAATCTTCAACTGTCAATTTATGAGAACTGAGTACTTCTTCGATATTTTGATTTTGCATACTTTACCTTAGCCTTATAGGATAATTTAAGTCGATTTTACTAAAAATGCACTTACAAGGCTATCAATCTTAAAAACTTAAATAACTATAAAGTTATAAAGATAATGCTTAAAAACCCAAAAAAATAAAAATTGACGCAAAAAGTGCTATAAATATGTAATAAAATCACAATTTCTTGATATATATCACTTTTTTCATAAGAAAATTTGCTATAATTCATAAGATATACTAATAATTGAGATATATTTTGTCTTATTTATTACACTATCTATAATAATTATAAGGAGAAGTGCTTATGAGGGTTGAAGTATCAAGACGAAAGTTTCTTCAAGGTAGTGTCGCTCTGAGCATTGTTGGTGGAACTGCTATTAGTGCAACCAACTTGTTTTCAAGCGAACACGAAGAACATCACAGTTTCCCCGAAAATATTACTACTAAGACGAGTACAGGAGAAGCAGAAAATATTCCATTTTTATGTGGCATCTGTGTTAATAAATGTGCAGGTTTTGCCAGGGTAGAAAAGGGAGTTATCACAAAATTAAATCCAAATCCTTACTTTCCAAAAAGCAGGAACATGCTTTGTCCAAGAGGAAATGCAGGAATTCAAACCACTTATGATCCAGACAGATTAAAATATCCACTTGTTAGGATAGGTGAGAGAGGTGATGGAAAATATAAACGCGTTAGTTGGGATGAAGCTTATGAAGCCATCTTAAATGGAACGGATAAGTTTAAAGGTATCAAACAAATCCTTGATGAAGAAAAAGATAATCGTGCAACAATCGCATACTGTAATGGTGAAGGTCTTTCAAAAGAAGGATTTGAAGTATTGGTTGGTGAAAAAATCGGTTCTCCAAACTATGTTGATGAGATAAGTATTTGTCTTGAAACTGCACTTGGTGGCTATTTAAATACCATAGGTACTTATGGAGAAGCTGATTTAAACAATGCTGATTATTTGATAATCGCAGGTGCCAATAGAGCAGAAGCCATTATCACTCCAGATACTTTGGATATGTTTAAAAGAACACAAAGAAGAGGTTTAAAAACAATCGTACTAGATCCAAGATTTACAAATACAGCTATCAAAGCAGATAGATGGTATCCAATAAATCCCGGAACAGACTTAGCTTTTGT
Source organism: Campylobacterales bacterium (assembly GCA_027056215.1). Classification (GTDB taxonomy): domain Bacteria; phylum Campylobacterota; class Campylobacteria; order Campylobacterales; family QNZT01; genus QNZT01. Next base: position 4,824 of record JALULO010000014.1, read on the forward strand.
ACTTGCTTTAACTTACGTTGTCATGAATGAAGAATTATATGATAAAGATCTTGTGACAAAACATGGTGAAGGTTTTGAGGATTATAAACAACATATTCTTTCTCACAAATATACTCCAGAATGGGCAGAAAAAATTACTAATATCCCAGCAAAAGACATATATAAAACAGCGCATGAATTTATGGCAGCAGAACATCCTATTTATTATCAAGGAAGAAGAAGTGTATTTAGTAAAAATGACTTTCAACTTCGTCGTGCTATGGCAATATTTCAAGCGCTAAGTGGCAACCTAGATAAAAAAGGTGGAATTATCTATGGTCAAAAATTGACTCTACCAAGAGAAGATATAAATTCACCTATGTATGCTCAAGTAAAAGCAAGATTTGATCGAGACGGTATAGCAATTCCTTCACTAAAGACAGGTTCTTGGATCGTTTTAAGAAACATGGTACTTGAAGGTAAAAACCCTTATCCATTAAGAGCTATGTTTATGAGGAAACACAATCCACTAGCAGGTGTACCAAATACTGCTAAAACAGTAGAATTTTTGAAAAAGATGGATTTAAATGTTATGATAGATATTTTGCCAAGTGATACTGCGATGTATGCAGATGTTATTTTACCAGAAGCTTCATATCTTGAAAGAACTTCTCCCGTTGCTAGTTATGGTTCGCTAGAGCCTGCTATTGTTCAAAGAAGAGCAGCTATCAAACCTCTTTTTGAAACAAAAACTCCAGAAGTTATTTATAAAGAATTAGCTGAAAAACTATCTCGTCCTCTTTGGGAGATAACTAAAAAATATGATGAAGATGTACAAGATGATTTAAAAGGAAAATCAAAAGAGGAAGAAGAAAAATATTATACAGAGAATGGATTTGATTTAGCAGACCCTTGGGAAAAACCTGTAGAAGCAGAAAACAAAGAAAAAATTGTTAAAGCATTTGGGGAAGAAGCCTGGAAAACGTTAGAAGAAAAAGGTGTTTATTATCCAAATATGGACAAATACCACAAACAATTAAATCCAAATGAATATCAATACTATCCTGAAAATAAAAAACACTATACAACAAAAAAAGATAAATTACGAATAGTGTTTAACTTTAAGAACTTAACAAAAAAAGGTGTTGATTCTATGCCAACTTGGCATGATGAGTGGAATTTTAGTGTTCCAGAAGGTAAGTTTAGACTTATAACAGGTCGGCATGCTCAGTTTACACAAAGTGGTACTACAAACAACATGATGTTAAGAGATTTAATCCCAACAAACTATATCTGGATAAATAGTAGAATCGCTAGCAAAAGAGGTATAAAATTTGGTGATATAGTCGAGGTAAAAAGTAGTATAGGAAAGATAACTATAAAAGCATATCCTACTGAGAAAATAGCTCCAAATCAAATCTTTATGCTACACGGTTTTGGCGGTTCGAGCCATGAAATGGAAATGGCTTATGGAAATGGTGGAAATGATGCTGCAATTATCGAAGATAAAATAGAACCAGTTTATGGTGCTGCAGTTATGCACGAAACAAACGTAGAAATAAGAAAGGTGTAATCATGGCAAGATATGGAATGGCATTAGATTATAAAAACTGTATAAATTGTAAAGCTTGTGAAGTTGCCTGTAAAGAGGAAAATGGTGTACTGCTTGGAGCAGATAAGCACAGAATATGGGTTGGTGGCAATAATCCAGAAGGAGTATGGCCAAACTTGAGTCTTTCGTCCGCTGCATTTTTACCAAGCCAATGTCAGCAATGTGATGATGCACCTTGTCAAGAAGTTTGTCCAACACACGCGACTTATTATGATGAAAACGGTGTTGTACGAGTTGACAGTGATAAGTGTATTTTATGTTCATATTGTATGAATGCTTGTCCTTATGATGCAAGATATGTTGATGACAGAACGATGACAGTAGACAAATGTACTTTTTGTTCAGATACGAGACTAGCACGTGGTGAAACAACGACAGCCTGTCAAAATACGTGTCCAACGAAAGTTAGAACATTTGGTGATCTTGATGATCCGGATAGTGAAATCAGTGAATTACTCAGAACAAGAGAGCATTTTAGTCTGAAGGCACATCTTGGTACTAAACCAAAACTTTTCTATCTAACATAAGGAGTTGATGATGGCAGAAACAGTACAAAACAATGAAAATAAATCGAAAATAAAAGAGTTTATATCAACGATTCCTTATAATAAAATAGGGATCAAAGATATTTTAGATTTTGAAAAAACACCTAGAAATATATTTATTGCAGTTTTAACAGTTGCATTTTTAGCTATGTTTGTTATAGGTGTGACCAATTATTTGATACATGGGCATCATGCTTATGGTATCAGTAGACAACATCCATGGGGATTATTAATAGCTGTTTACATCTTTTTTGTTGTTAGCTCAACAGGTCTTTGTATCGTTGGATCGCTAGGCGATGTCTTTGGTTTTAAAGATTATATGATGGTAAGTAAACGTGCTATTTTTGGTTCAATAGTTACTATCTTAGCTGGATTTGCAGTTATTGCATTTGAAATCGGGCATCCTGTAAGAATGTTGATTTACAATGTACTAAGCCCAGGTCTTACATCTGCTATTTGGTGGATGGGAACTTTATATGGAATTTATCTAACTTTCATGATTATTGAATTTATATTTTTGTTAAAAAATGACATGAAAATGGCTAGATATTTTGGATTAACAGGGCTTTTAGTAGGTCTTGCAGCGCACTCAAATCTTGGTGGTGTATTTGGATTTTTAAATGCAAGAACTATTTCAAATGGTGTATTTTATCCAACATATTTTATATTAACCGCATTTATCACAGGTATATATATCACATTTATCATGATGGGTTTTAGATATAAATTAAAATTTCCAGAAAATGCAAAAATAATGCTAACAAATCTAGCAAAGATTCAAGGACTTTTAATCTCGATTTTAATCTTTTTTGAAGCTTGGAAAATGTTAACAGGTGTTTATGGTGATATGCCAACTCGTGCAGATGTTGCAGAACATATTTTGACTACTATGCCATTTTGGATAGAAGTATCTTTCGGTATGCTTATCCCACTTATTATCATATTAAGTAGCAATGGTAGGAATGTACGTGGAATGTTTTGGGGATCTTTGATAGGTATGGTTGGTATCTTCTTCATGAGATATGATTTAGTTCATGACACACAACTAAAACCACTTCAAATGATGAAAATAAATGAGTATCAACTTCCACCAGAATGGGTACACTATTTTCCAAGTCCAACAGAGATTATGATATCTTTAGGTGGTCTTGGTATTTGTTTACTGCTTTACTGGGTAGGAACAAAAGCATTTCGATTAGATGCTGATGAACATTAGAAAACTAAAATAGTTCAAATTAATCACTTTTTGTGATTAATTTGAATCTTTATATTCTTTTTAATCTATATAGAAATTTATGGTTTGAAACTTCTTAATTTTCTGCTATAATATTTCTATGAATAGAATAGAAGTCTCAAGAAGAAAATTTTTACAAGGTAGCGTATCTCTTTGCGTGTATACCTCCTCCGCCCTCTGTACTCCTTTGAGTCTCACAAAAACATCGAAAAAAAACGCTGAAGCAATCCCTTATCTCTGCAATGTGTGCAGAAACAAATGTGCCGGTTTTGCCAGGGTTGAAGAAGGTGTGATAACTAAACTAAATCCAAATCACTATTTTCCCAAAAGTAGAAATATGCTTTGCCCTAAAGGTAATTCTGCGATACAAGAAGTTTATGACAGTGACAGATTAAAATATCCTCTCATCCGTATGGGAAGCAGAGGTGATGGAAGATATAAAAGAGTCACATGGGATGAAGCTTACGAATATATCAAAGACAAGTTGGTCAAAATCGTAGATGAACAAAAGGACAATCGATCCACTATCGCATACTGTAACGGTGAGGGATTTAACAAAGACGAATATATCAAGTTTTTCGGTGCGAAACTAGGCAGTGCGAACTTTTTGGATGAAGGGAGCATCTGTTTAAATACAAAGCTGGGAGCCACACAACTAACTGTTGGTGATGTCGGAGAGATGGATGTTGCCGGTAGTGACTACATGATCATCAGCGGTGCAAACAGATATGAATCGCTCATCACTCCGGACAGTGTCGATATGATTCATGCAAAACAAAAGTTGGTTGTCCTGGATCCAAGATGCACCGTTACCGCCATAAAAGCAGATGAATATCTCCCTGTACATCCCGGAACCGATTTAGCTTTTTGTCTGAGTATGCTCTATATCGCTATCAAAAATGAACTTTACGATAAAACATATGTCAAGAACTATTTTAAAGATTTCGATAAATTAAAGGAACATATCCTTTCCAATAAATACACCGCCAAATGGGCAGAAGAAAAAACGCATATCCCAGCAGAGAAAATTGAACAGATAACCAAAGAGTTTTTTGCCGCTTCCAACCCGTTATATTACCTTGGAAGAAGAAGCGTCTGGAGCCAAAATGATTTTCAGCTAAGACGTGCGATGGTACTGATCAATGCACTTGCCGGAAGCGTCAACAGACAAGGCGGCATCATCTTCGGTAAACCTATTCATCTCCCAGATGAAGAGATAAATGGACCACTTTACAACAATGCACAAGGGAGATTTGATCTAGATGGTATCGTTTACGGCTCACAAAAAGGTGGCAGTTGGTTAAATTTCAGAGAAAAAGTAGTAAACAAAACTTCACCATATCCTGTAAAAGCGATGTTTATCAGAAAGCACAATCTTATGCAAAATATGCCAAATATCGAAAAAACAAAAAAAATGCTCAACATGATGGATCTGGTAGTTTTACTTGACACGATGCCAAGCGATACGGCTGTTATGGCTGATGTGATATTGCCTGAGTGTACTTTTTTGGAACGGGAAGATATGGTAGTGAGTTTTAACAGACTCGAACCCTCTTTGGCACTGCGAAATCAAGTCATCAAACCTTTGTATGAAAGCAGAAGTATACAAGATATTCTCAAAGGATTAGGAAAAAAACTCTCTGTACCTCTTTTTACAGTAAGTGCAAAACATGATGAAGATTTACAAGATAGTATCAAAGAATCCGGTAAAGAAAAAGCATTTACAGAGGGTGGCTATGATTTGGCAGAACTCTACAAATATGATACCACTGCCAGAAATAAAAAACTGATTACCAAAACGTTTGGGGAAAAAGTATACGAAAGTCTGAAAGAAAGAGGTGTCTGGCATCCTTACATAGACGAGCAAAAAGAGATATTCAACGACTTTTATGAGTATTATCCGAAAGAGAAAAGATACTACAGTGTTGATAAAAAATATAAGGTAAACTGTTATTTGAAAAAACTGAAAAAAAACGGATTTGACCCTATGCCCACCTGGCAAGAGCGATACAATTTTAAAGTTCCTAAAGATTCCTTTCGTGTGATCACAGGCAGGTATGTAACCACAACACAGACTGCAACTTCAAACAATGAAATGTTAAAAGATTTTAATGGAGAAAATCATCTCTGGATAAATAACTTTGATGCAAAAAAAATGGATATTTTAGAAGGAGACAATGTAGTTGTCATGAGTAGTTTGGGAAGTATTGTCATCAAAGCAAAACCTACCAATAAAATAGCACCACAGGTAGTCTGGCTCTCCCATGGTTTTGGCATACAATCCCATGAATTGACCAACGCTTTTGGAAAAGGAGCTGCTGACAACATGATCATAGAAGATAAATTTGAAAAGATTTACGGCTGCGCAACGATGCATGAAACAAATGTAATGATAAGGAAACTCTGATGGCAAACTATGGTATGGCTTTCGACTATAAACTCTGCATAAACTGTCATGCCTGTGAAGTTGCGTGCAAAGAGGAAAATGGTATAGATTTAGGCGCTAAAAATCACAGACTTTGGATACAGGAAGACGCACAGGCAGATGGAGACTTCTGGAATCTGGACAGAAGCAAAGTACAGTTTATGCAAATACAATGTCAGGAGTGTCGAGATGCTCCTTGTATGGCTGCTTGTCCAAATGGTGCGATTTACAGAGACGAAAACGGTATCGTAAGGCTCTATAAAGACAAATGCGACTTAACCAGAGCCTGTATGACAGCGTGTCCTTATGACGCACGATATGTAGATGAAAGAAACCATGTGACAGATAAATGTATCTTCTGTGCCGATACCAGACTTGCCCGTGGTGAAACGACGACAGCCTGCCAGATAACCTGCCCCGCAAAACTACGCTATTTTGGTGATCTGGACGATGAAAACAGTGAGATAAGCAAGGTATTGAAAGCAAGAAAACATTTTACATTAAAACCGGAGAAAAAAACAAAGCCAAAACTATTTTATCTTGACTAAAAAAACCTCTGATGAGATAAAATATGGTTAAAAGTGATAATACCCCACGGCAATAAGCAGGATCACAACTCCCCTCGAAAAGCTCTGTCCAAAATAGAAACCTTCAAATCTTTTAGGATCTGCATCTTCTCTTGTTGTACCACCAGAAGAGCTAAACAATAAATCTATTAAGAAAGATTTATGATAAATATCTTTAACAATGGACTCAGGTAACAACCAATAACCTTATTCCGACAAAACATTAAAAGTTTTGGCATAAATTATGCTTTTTATTCTATACAAGGAGGATTGTATGCAAATTTCAACTTCATTTATGACAAATATGTATACTACTAAAGTTCAACCAAAACAACCTACTAAAATATCACAAACTAAAATCTGGGATGATATGTCACCTGCCGATCAGAGTCAAGAAATCCATCAAAATGCGATGCGTCCTCTTGATATGCTTGACGATAGAGCAAATAATATTTTAAATAAAATTCTTACTGATAAAGGGTTAAGTGATGAAGCAATAGGAAACACAAAAGGTCGTCTTTTTATAAGCTCTCTAATCGTTGATTCAAACTTTAATACTCACGAGACTCAAGAAAATACAAAAGAAGATACGGTAAAAAATATAGACCATCTGATTGACAACTTAATGCGAAATCTCAAAAATAATAGTTTTCACAAAGAAAATAAATTTCTACTTGATACTGCTAGAAAATTACAAACTCTTTATAATGCAGACTATATCCCTTTAAATATAGCAACATAAATTCAATCAATAGAATCCCCGCTTTATTTGACAAATATTATAAAACAGGAAAACAAATCATCTATTGATAAGAATATCCGTTACTTTTTAGGTCTAAATGCCTTTATTACAGATTCGTCGCACTCCATAAATGGACCTTCAATCAAATCGATACAATAAGGAACAGCTGGAAAAACAGCATCTAAACACTCTCTGATTGATTTTGGTTTGCCGGGTAGATTTATGATAAGACTTTTATTTCGTATACCTGCTGTCTGTCTGGATAGTATCGCTGTTGGTACATACTGCAAACTTACACTTCGCATCAATTCACCAAAACCTGGCATCATCTTTTGACATACTGCTTCAGTTGCTTCGGGTGTAACATCTCTTAGTGCTGGTCCCGTTCCTCCTGTTGTGACTATCAACGAACATCCCAACGCTTCAAGTTCTATCATAGTCTTTTCGATCAAACTCTGTTCATCTGCGATACAACGATACTCAAACTCTAGTTCATTTTGTAAATACTCTCCTAGCGTCTCTTTGATAGCCATACCAGAGATATCTTCATATATCCCTGCACTTGCACGATCTGATGCTGTGATCACCCCTACTTTGATTTTGTCCATAAACAATGTCCTCCCTCTTTTATAAAATATATAGTCGCATACGGTAAAAAATATGCTTTTGCTTTACTTGCGTCAATAATCTTATCTCTACCACCAAGATAGACTTCGATTTCAATTCCCCTATCTATGATCTTTTGTAAATCATGCTCTTGCCACTGAAAATAGAGTAGTTTTTCCAAAGCTTCCACACTTGCTTCACAACCATACGGGGATAAATCTTTTTGCGATGGATAAGCAACATTTTCCATAAATGTTTTGCTATAACGCTCTTTATCTTTTTGAAAATAGTGCAATTGTGCTCTTTTAAATACATCTGTTTGGTCATGAAAAAAAGCAGGTGAAAATAGTTGTAATTTATCGATACGGCTTTGTTCTTTTAAAACATAAAGAGTAGCTTCAATCGCGCCTAAACTAAAACCGCAAACCGTATAATCACTATTGTCAAGATAGGCACTAAAGAGACTCTCTTCATGGGAAAACCCAAAGCCACTAAAGAAATTCACGTACAACTTCTCCAAGCTCTTCTTTGGATATACTCTCTTTTTCGATCAACATCTCACTGATACGTTTTACAGACTTTTGCATCTTATGTAAAAACGCTTCTACCTCTTCAATCGCTTCATCTACGAGAGTGGCACTGTCAATCGGTGCGGGATAAACACCCTCTCCCATAGCGTAAACCTGTACCATCTCATCTGCAATCATCTTAGCTTTTTTGATATCTTGGGCACAGTTTGTATAGACTTCATCATACTGCAAGGCACTAAAAACATAACCAGAAAGATAGACCTTTAGTTTTGAAAGCATCTGCGTACGAGAAGCGATCTCTTTTTCTACCTCTTTTAAAAAGTCATTGATCATGGTTACTTTATCAAAATCTACTTCATACCAGTATGCACACAAAGCTTTCGCTGCCTGATACCCTGCTTGGATATTTTTCTCTTCCTCAGAATAACTTAAGATCTTTTTCTTACCCAGTAAAACTTTCTCTTTAACTGCACCAAAATCTTCTAAAGTGATCATCTCTTTATGAAGACGTAGTGCATGAATAGCTGCTTCATTTACCAGTGTTGAAAGAGCTGCACCACTAAATCCCACTGTCATCTTTGCTATCTCTTTGATATCTAAATCTCTCTTTTTATCTTCAAGATGTACCTTGATGATCGCTTCACGCTCCTGTATACTTGGCAAAGAGACAAAAACCCTCCTGTCAAATCTACCTGAACGCAGTAGAGCTTCATCGAGCATCTCTATTTTATTGGTTGCTGCTATAACGATGACATTGGTATTGTCTTCAAAACCATCCATCTCAGTCAGAAGTTGATTTAGTGTTGCTTCGCGTTCATCATTTCTTCCTCCACCTCTGGCTTTTCCAACAGCATCTATCTCATCGATAAAGATGATAGAAGGAGCATAACGTTTGGCATTTAAAAAAAGTTCTCTTACACGTTTTGCACCCATCCCCACATAGATCTGCACAAAAGAAGCACCACTTTGGTAAAAAAATGGAACACCCGCTTCCCCTGCTACTGCTTTGGCGATCAATGTTTTACCCACACCTGGAGGTCCAACAAGTAAAACACCTCTTGGCATTTTGATACCAAAATCATGGTATTTTTTGCTATTTTTCAAAAAATCCACAACTTCAAACAACTCTTCTTTGACACTCTCTATACCCGCAACATCTGCAAAAGTCACAGTGGAACTCGCTGGTGTCATTTTACGCACTTGTCCCAAAAGTTGTTCTTCGGGTACAAATTCTCTGTTGATGGTATCTGTTTTTTCTTCTTTTAACTGCTCTTTTTTCTTTCCAAAAAAGATCGCAAACAAAAGGATAGAAATCAAAAATAAAAAGACAAATATCGCATCACTATAATCAACATCATCCTCTATGTCTACAGGTACTTTGTGTAAGAGTTTTTCGATATCAATACCTGCACGAATAATGGTATAATGCCCTTCATCTGTATCTAAATAGACCCTATTTCCCGCGATTCTGGCATGGGTAAAAAGATCATTTTTAAGAAAGTTTTCATAGGTATTAAGATCGATACTCTGGGCTGGTCTATGCAGATAGGCAATCGCTGATAAGATAATCAACAAGACAGATGCTATAAGTGTAATCAGATTCTTTTTACTGATGGATAGACGCATAAGTACCCTCCTTTTTAACCTCTGAGTTTTGTATCACGACCCACTCTTTTTCTAAATCTAACATACTATCGATGTGTACTTTATTAAAATATTGATCATATCCAACTTGATAATCTCCTTTTTTTTCTTCCACCAATACCAATAAATCATGATTGTGCTTTTGACGAAATAAAAAGTTATTTTTTTCCACAATCTCTTCAAGAACTTTTAAACGCTCTTTTGCGATCTTTCCATTTACTTCATCTTTAAGTGTTGTGGCGTGCGTACCTTCACGTTTACTGTATGTAAATGCATGAAGATGGGTAATAGGAAATCGTTTAAAATTTTCCAATCCCTCATCCCAAAGCCTTTGACTCTCTCCAGGATGCCCAACGATAAAATCCGTACCAAGAGCAAAACCTTTTTCGCTAATCTTTTCAAACAAAGTCAAATCACGACTAAGCGCATTGCGTCTTCGCATGATTTGTAACATCTCCTCAGAAGTATGCTGTAAAGCGATATGCAAATGTTTTTCCAGCCAACTTTCATCTAAAAGTTCCATAAAAGCATCATCTAACTGTACCGGTTCAAGTGAGCCAAGTCGTATACGTTTTACACCATTGATCATAGAGATACGTTTTAACAAAGTAGCGATAGAACTCTTTTTATCTTTACCATAACTACCTATATTTGTACCAGTTAAAACAAATTCTCCATAACCATTGGAGGCTAGTTTTTGAACTTGTGAGAGGATTTTCTCTTCATCTTGCGATCTGGCACGACCACGAACAGAGGGAATGATGCAATAACTACAGTTAAAATCACACCCCTCTTGAATCTTGATAAAAGCTTTTGTCTTGGCACTAAAATCTTCTACGATACTTTCATCTAAACTCGTCAAATCTCCCAGCTGAAAGAAACGTTGTGAACTTTTAAGTAAAGTATTGATATTTTTTTTCTCAGAGTGACCAAAAACACCAAAAACTCTCTCATCTTGAAAAAGTGATTCTCCTTTACTCATCGCTCCACAACCAGCAAGCACAACTTTTTTGCCACTTCGTTCGAGTTTACTGATATAACTTCTCGCACTGCTGTCTGCAGAATTGGTTACCGTACATGAATTTACCACGACGATATCCGCTTGTGTTTCATCATCGACGAGTTGAAAATCTATGAGATTTTGTGCCATGATTTGCGAATCATAGATATTGGTACGACATCCAAACGTTTTAAGAAAGACTTTCTGCACCCTCATCCTTTGGTGGTATCATCTGATCTCGTTTGACATTGAGAACTTGTGTAGGGTATGCGATTTTTATATCATCTTCTGCATTCAGTGCATCAAGGATATTGGAATAGATATTACTACGTAGAGTCAGTGTTGCATAAGAGTTTGTCATATACCAGCAACTGATTTTCATACCATTTTCTTCCATAAATGTATAGGCTCTAGGTTCGATATTGATGTTTTTTAAACTATACTGACTTCTAAGCATATTTAACTGTTTTCTGGATATCTCCGTATACCCTTTAGAGTATTTTTTGACAATCTCTCGCATAATATGTTGTGCTTTTTTATAATTGGAATCAAAAGTAACGGTTACTTCCACCCCATCCCAAACAGTTTTTATCTTTCCATGGGTATAGTTTGCCAACAATTCAGTAAAGATATAGTTATTTGGTATAAAGATAATCCGACCTGCTCTTTTATTTACCATATAAGTTGTCAAGGTGATATCTTCTAAAATCGTCATCCGTAAAAAGGAGATATCCACAATATCTCCAACATATGAGTGCTTACCCTTATACACTTTAACACGATCACCCACATGAAAACTACCGCCAAATACAATCACCATCCA
>JALULO010000015.1 GCA_027056215.1 Campylobacterales bacterium
AAATTATTAAATTCATTTTAGTTTAAAACATTATTGAGTATGATCTAGGTTGAAATACTTTAAAAAAGGAGTAAGTTTTGAAAAAAATATTATTATTAGCTGCAACTACATCTATTTTATTTGCAGGTGCAGATATTGAGCCATTGGTTGATTATGACAAACAAGATGTCGTTAAAGCTGTAGAAACAGTAAAAGAGGTTGTCCCGGCACCCGCACCGGCTCCAATTGTTGTTCCAGCACCGATTCCTGTGGTAGCACCTGCACCAAAAAAATGGTATGTAGGTCTTGACGGTATGGGAGCTCAGTTTGAAACTGATTCAGGTAAATGTAATGAATTAGGATTAGCTGTTGCCAAACTTGGTTATGATTTTAACAAATACTTTGGTATCGAAGGGCGTGCTGGTTATGGGTTTAAATCTGCTACACACGATGCAGGTGGAAAAACAAAAATCAAAGAAAACTATGGCATCTATCTAAAGCCAATGTTACCATTAGGTAATAAAGTACATCTTTTTGGTTTGTTAGGTTATGCAAAAGCAAAAGTTGAAAGTACTTTTGATTCAACTAGTAAAGCTACTGCATTAGCTGGTACAACTGACAAATCTAGTCCATCGTTTGGTTTGGGGCTTAATTATGCACTAAACAATAGATGGAGTATAGTAGCAGAGGGTGTTAGACTTTTACATAGTGTTGAAAATACATTTAATGTTAAAAGTGGCGGTACTCAGACAGAAAAAGACATCAACCTTGACACATTTGGTCTTGGTGTAAACTACAAATTTTAATCATCTATAAGAAGAAGTATTTGCTTCTTCTTATATTTCTTTCAAATATATAAATCATGTTAAAAAAAATTATATTTATTATCTTCTTTATGCCTATAGCCCTTTTTTCTTATAACTGGGATAGCTTAAATTTACATCAATTAAAACACGCACTTGTTGATAGAAGTTTGAACTATGCAAATAGAGATTATAATCAGGAAGAATTGACGGTTCTTTTACATCAATTTGATAATAATTTACTCAATACTGACCAAAAAATGCGATTGCAAGATCTTGCAACAAAAGCTTTTTTTACTCTTGCAAAAGATGTTTCTCAAGGTCGTATTGATCAAAATTTGTTTCAAATGCTTTTGGAAAATGATCCTGAAAGCGGTTTAGTATGGGAAAGAAAAAAGAAAAAATATAACTATGAGAGTGATTTAAAACTTGCATTAAAGACACATCTGATATCAGAACTTTTGTATCGATATGAACCACATGAAAAAGCCTATTATAAGTTGATCAGTGCTTATCATCGTTATAAAAAATTAAAATTTCCTGCTATTGATTATCGTAAAGATTTAAAAGAGGGTGACTATGGATATGAGGTAACACAACTTAAAACTTATCTTTGTGAAAGTGGTGATTTGAAAAAATGTGAAAAAAGTTATATAAACTTTCCAACATTTGATACAACTTTAAAAACAGCAGTATTGCAGTTTCAAAAACGTCACTATCTTAAACAAGATGGTATTTTTAATAGAGTAAATGCATTGTATGCTAAACGAACTGCAAAAGATAAATTGGCACAAATCGAACTTAATATCGAGCGTTATAAACTCTTTCCTGTTGCTGAGAGTGATCGTCATATTATTATCAATATTCCAGGATTCTCGTTACAATACTTTGAAAATAATGTATTTGCAAAAGATATTTTTGTTGTGATTGGAAGAGAAGATAGACCGACTCCTATATTTAAAGATTATCTTGAATATATTGTTTTAAATCCAACGTGGAGTATTCCTCAAAATCTTATGAAAAAAGATTATATTCAACATTTAGTTGATAATCCTACATCTTTATTGGAAGATGATATTCATATCTACCAAAATGCTCACGAAGTAAATCCAAAACGTGTGCATTGGGAAAAGTATCTAGATTATGAAGGACATATACCGTATCAAATGATACAAAAAGCTGGTGAAAAAAACGTTTTGGGTGAGATGAAATTTATCTTTCCAAATAAATACAATGTCTATTTACACGATACAAATGCGAAACAACTAACCACTAAACGATATCGTTTGTACAGCTCAGGATGTATCAGACTCTCAGATCCTTATATGTTGCTTGCTTTACTTGCTCCTGATACAGGATATAGCTATAAACAACTTGTTGGTATGATTGATCATAAAACAACGAAACATATACGACTAGAAAAGAAAATACCGATTCATATTCGATATTTGACAGTATTTGTAGATCAAGATGGATATGTTAATTTTAGAAAAGATTTTTACGGTCTTGATAAAATACAAAGACAAGCCTTTAAAAATTAATTGATTTGCCGATATGTAGAGAAATCATATCTACAAGTAGGCAAATTATGAAACAGTTTTTACGTTATATATATTTTCTTTTTATATTCTCAACATTTCTTGTTGCTCAGGAATATCGCTACAATCTCACTCCCTATTTTGGTTACAATTTTACCGATAAAGATTATTGGCTAGGAGATTCTTTTGTCGGAGGGATAAATTTTGATAGTTATCTTACAAATAGTGTAGGAATTCGAACAGGTTATGAACGCCTTTTTAGTATGGAAGTGAAAGACAACCCTGTATCTAAATATCATATGGATAGATTTTATCTCAATCTTATAGTAAGAAATAATGATATTTCAAATCTCTTTACTCCTTATATCGCTTTTGGTGGAGGTCATGAAAGTTCTAATGCTGATGAACTTGCTCCTGCAAAATGGTTTTACAATGTTACACTTGGAAGTACATTTTGTTTAAATGATCAGTTACAGTTTTCACCGGAAGTAAAGATGCTGGGACGTACAAGATCAGATAGAACGGTTATAGATTATGTAGCTACAATGGGATTGGTATATCAGTTTGGTGCACCTAAAGTTGAAGTAAGAGAAAAAATTGTTCAGCAAAGAGTGGAAGTACCTGTTGAGCATATCATTACCAAACGTGTAGAAGTACCTATAATGATGTGCCAAATTCCTAAAATAGTGAAAGATTATTGTGATAACTCTTATTATATTCAGGTTGCAAGTGCACCTGTTTGTCCATCATGTCCAAGAGGATATAAAGATAAGAAATTTCTGCACAAAGTTCGTAGTAAAGGTTATAGTTATACGCTGTATAGAACTAAAATAGCATCAGGACAAGAGTATGTAAAAGTTTTGATTGGTCCATACCGTTGTAAAAAGAGTGCTTATCAACACATTTGTCGTATCAAGAAAGAGTTAGGATGTGATGCGTTTGTTTATCGTAAAAAGGGTGTTTCTCATACAAAAGTAAAACACTATCTTCCCAAACATAAAAGAGTTACACATAAACGTGTTCCAACAATAATCGCACCAGAAGAAATTAATCCTTCGTGGTTGAAATAAACTCTCTGTAGATTTTTTCTAACTCATCATCCCTTTTAAGGATGATGTTTTCATGGTGGTTGATGATAGCATCTTCAAGAACAGCAAGTCTTTTAGAAAGATAGATAAATAATTCTTTGTTGATATCTGGTATTTTATTGTGGCTGAGTTGTGATTTGTCTTTTCCTTTTGTAATAACACGTGCAGGTATACCCACAGCTGTCGAGTTATCTGGTACATCTTTAATAACAACAGAATTTGCACCAACTTTAGCATTTTCACCGATTGTTATGTTCCCAAGTACTTTAGCACCTGCACTGATAACCGCACTTGCCTTGATAGTTGGATGTCTTTTTACATCTTTATCTAAACTAACACCACCGAGGGTAACCCCCTGATAGATTAAAACATCATCACCGATAATAGCAGTTTCTCCTACTACGACACCAACACCATGATCTATAAAAACACGTCTACCTATTTTGCACCTTGGATGAATATCGATATTTGTGATAACTTGGGTGATTCCCATTAGTATGCGTGCTGGAAAATGCAAGTTTTTATTATATAGATAATGTGCAATACGATAGTTTATGATTGCCCAGATTCCCGGATAGTTAAAAAATAGTTCGAATCGTGATCTAATGGCAGGATCATTTTTCCAAGGAGTCTGAAAGTCCTCTTTAATGATTTTCCATAATGATATATTGCTCATATAATTCCTAATTTACTGTTTTGAGATAGCCATTTTCTTGTAAAAAAACAGTTAGCTCCTTTTTGATTTGTAGCTCTTCATTAGCTGAAATAAAAGGAGAGTTATAAATGTTATCAAATAGTTTATTTTCAATTTCTGTGCAATTATAGTTTAAGCTATCTAAAATATCTATAAGAGCGGCACTTTTTGTCAATGATTTTATTGTATATCCTGTATCGTTTATATAAATGGTAGCAGTTGTTGGATGTGTGAAAAGATTATGATTCATTCCCAGTGCTTCCTGATATGCACCAACTTTGAAAAAACCTAAAAAATAATCTTCTTTATCAATATCAAGACTATGTAAAAACAGAGGGTTTTTATTGTCAAATGCAATCTCTCCATCACTATCACAAGTGATATCCCATAAACTTGCAGATCGTGTTGGTTTTGTATCTAGTTTTGCCAACGGCATCACGGGAAAACGTTGTGTTAACCCCCAAAAATCAGGAATACTTTGAAAAATAGAAAAATTGATTAAATACTTTTCCTGGATTTTGTCTTGTATTTGAAGGA
>JALULO010000016.1 GCA_027056215.1 Campylobacterales bacterium
ATGCAGCATCAAGAACTGGATTCAAAGGGAGAAAATTTTGTATTTGACACCAAACAAAATATTTTACATGCGACTTATGTCACATTAACACTGGAAGAGGAAAAGTAACCACATGAAACATATCATCCTATTATTCCTCCTGATCTGTAGTTTGTATGCTGAAAAAATCACCGTTACCGCAGATAACTTTGAGGCTGATGAAACAAAAAACACCTCTGTTCTAAAAGGTCATGTTCATATACAAAAAGGAACAGACGATATTAAAGCAGATACTTTGGTTATTGATTTTGATAAGCAAAGAAAACCTTTTATGTATACACTCACAGGTCATGTTGTCTTTGATATTTCAACAAGAAAACAACATTACAAAGGTAACTCTGATAGAATCATTTATGATCCTAAAAGCAAACTTTACACAGCCAGTGGAAATGTGCATATCATAGATAAAATCGCAGGAAGAACCCTTTATGGTGAAAAAATTATTATTAATCGTATCACAGGTAAATCAACTATTACAGGTAAAAAAAGTCAACCGGTAAAATTTACATTTACGGTTGAGGAGTAAATAATGGTCAAAATAACTGAGGCTGAATTTATCACCTCTGCACAAAATATCACACAGGCATTGCCTCAGGATTTAAGTGAAATAGCAGTTTTGGGACGCAGTAATGTCGGTAAAAGCAGTTTTATAAACTCTATCACAAATAGAAAAAATCTTGCAAAAAGCTCATCAACACCAGGCAAAACTCGTCTAATTAACTTCTTTGATATCACGTTTGACTGCACAGGAGAAAAATTTCAAGCAAGATTGGTTGATTTACCGGGATTTGGATATGCAAAAGTTTCTAAAACAGAAAAATATGCCTGGCAAAAAAGTTTAAGTGAGTTTATCACCGATCGAAGCGCTATTCGGCTATTTATCCTTTTACAAGATGCGAGACATCCCAATATGCCCATAGATAAAGATGTTAAAGAGTATCTTTTATCTATCAAAAAAGGAGATCAAGAGATTTTAGAAGTTTTTACAAAAGCAGATAAACTTAATCAAAAAGGCAAATCAGCTTTAAAAAAAGTTTCGCCCAATGCTCTGCTTATCTCAAATCTTAAAAAAACTGGCATCCAACAAATAAGTGATAAAGTTTTTGAAAAACTATTTTTAAAAAGATGTTCAGATGGATAAAATATCCTATCTAAAACCTACACTACATCACATTCAACAAATGCAAGAACTTGTTTTACCAGAAGTCAAATCAGGTAAGATTCTTTTTCGCAGTGATGATGAAATCGCAACAAATATACGCTCTTACATCATAGCACAAGAAAAAAATCGTATTGTTGGGTTTGGTGCTTTACATATCCATACCTACAGCTTGGCAGAGGTTAGAAGTCTTATCGTGAACCCAGATTTCAGAGGTCAAAAGATGGGTCAGACGATGGTAGACTCTATGATAGCAGAAGCCAAAAAATTGGGTATTAGAAAACTCTTTACATTGACCTATGAACAGCGCTTTTTTGAAAAATTGAACTTTAAAGAGATTCCAAAAGAGTCTCTTCCAGAACATAAAATATGGGCAGATTGTGTTAAATGCAAACATTTTCCGATATGCGACGAAGTCGCTTTAATTATCAACCTCTAGTTTTATTACTACTATTTTTCTTTGCACTGATCTATGAAGCGATAGGGACAATCTATCCCCATCTAACACCCCTACTTGGCGTAGGTTTTTACTATTGGACGCAACATTTCAAAGAACACAAAAACTATTTTATATTATTTTTATTTTTTCTCTATACACTCTTCTTTGAATTAGATCGTCAAACAATACTATTTTCTTTTATCCTACTTATGATGGTATATTATTTTTTCTTACATAAAATCGTAACTGATGCGCTAAACTGTCAAGTATGTAAAGTAGTTATTAAAGTTACCTATGCCTATCTGGGATATTACATCATGAATATATTTTTAGCATTTTTACTCAATATGCCCTATCCTAAATTTGACACAGATTTTTTTATTTACATTCTCACTGATCTTTTTATAGTGGTATTATTTCTATGAATAAACGTATTAAAATAGTTATCATATTATTTACACTTTTTTGGATCATTTTACTTTCACGTATCTATTTTTTGAGTATTAAATCCAATAAATATTACGAAGAACTGGCACAAGAAAATATTATTAATACAGAATATCTCCTTCCAACAAGAGGAGAAATACGTGATAGAAAAGGTAGCTTACTTGCAATCAGTAAACTTGGATTTAGTATTTCTTTAAAACCCCATTTAGGAAATAAAAGAAATTCTAAAATACTTAAAAGCGATTTACAGTATATTCATACATATTTTCCCAAAACTGATATACTAAAAATCACTAACGTTTATCATAAAAAAGATAGTCCATATAATCATAAACCTATTAAAATCATTCCTTTTATCCCTTATAAAAAAATGATTTTACATTTTGTCAAATTTGCACGACATAAAAATATCATCATTGAACCAGTATCTAAACGCTACTATCCATATGAAGATATAGCATCCCATATTATCGGTTATGTAGCAAAAGCAAATAGCAAAGATATTCAAGATGACAAAGTAGCAAAACGTATAGGAATCACAGGAAAAAGTGGGATAGAAAAGTATTACAATAACCTTTTAGAAGGCAAACTTGGAGAACAAATTCATAAAGTCACAGCATCAAATAAAATTATTGATACACTTGTAGACACAGAACCTGTCAGTAATGATATTCAACTGACAATTGACATGAGATTGCAAAAATATTTAGGTTTCTTGTTTGGTGTACAAAATGGTGCTATTATTGTCATGAATGCGAAAACAGGAGCGATTCTTGCAGCGGGAAGTTACCCTACTTATAACCTTAATGATTTTATACAAGGTATCAGCCAAACACAATGGAAAGGGATGATTCAAAATCTCGACCACCCTTTTACAAACAAAGTTACACGTGGTCTCTATCCTCCAGGATCTTCTACCAAACCAGCGATGGGTTTGAGTTTCTTAAACTCTGGTCTTATCAATGAAAATGAAAAGTTTCTCTGTAGTGGTGTACTACAACTTGGAAATAGAAAATTTCGTTGCTGGAACCAGTGGGGACATGGTGCAACAGATTTAACAAAAGCGATTCGGGAAAGCTGTGATGTTTATTTCTACAAAGGAGGTCTTCGTGTTGGTATAGATAAGATTTCAACAGACCTAAAACGTTATGGATTTGGTAAAAAAACCGGTGTTGATTTACCCGGTGAATTTATAGGAACAGTACCTAATCGTAACTGGAAAATTGCAAAGTTTGGTGAAGCATGGTATCGAGGTGAAACATTAAATACTGTTATCGGTCAAGGAAATTTTCTTGTTACACCATTGCAAGTGGCCATGTTTACAGCAGCTATTGCAACAGGGAAAGAACCTATTCCTCATTTTTTACAAAGTATTAATCATAAAAAAGTCACATTTAACACAGTTAATATCTTTAATAAATTTGAAAAAACCAAACTCCCAGTCATTCGTGAAGGTATGTATGAAGTTTGTAACCACAAAAAAGGAACAGCTTATAAACACAATATCTCAGCTATTACGATGGCGGGAAAAACTGGTACTTCTCAAGTTATCGGTATTCCACAGGAAGAAAAAAAACGTATGAGTGAAAATGAACTTAAATTTTACCAAAAATCACATGCATGGTTTACAACCTTTGCACCTTATGAGAACCCTCAATACGTCATTACAGCATTGATAGAGCACGGTGGACATGGTGGGCAGGCTGCCGGTGAAATAGTCTCAAATATTTACAACAAATTAGTAGAGCTAGGATATATCAACAAAAAATATATTACGCATCCAAAATTTTTGCTATCAGAAGATAAGAATAATTCCAAATCTTCAGTTCCAAAACTCAACTAAAAAGATAAATCAAACACTATTCTAAAATTATTAGACTCTTTTAAATCATCATTTTTTAAATATTCAAAACTAATAGGGAAAGCCTGTTTATGCAGTGCCAATAACTCTAGGGTTAGCCCAACTGTATATTCATGAAAATCTACCCAACTGTTATTTCCTTTGAGATGAAAATAACGATATTTGCCATAAAAGGCTTCACGTCGCAAAGAAAGAGGAAAAGAGAAGAAATAATCACTACCATCAAAAACTTTGGCAAGAGAAAGTTGGGTTTTAAAAGCATCTTTAGCATACAAATCATACTTTGAAGAAGGCATCACAACCCGTGAAGGATCTACCGACGTACTAAAATTATTGTGATCAATCAATATTCCGTGTTTACTTTTTGGATTTAGCGTATCAACATTGCTACCACTATATTGCACCCCTACTCCAGCATAAAATGCATAACCTAAATCATGTAAAAAGTCATACTTCGCACCATACATCAGATCTGAACGATCATGCACACCAAAAATGGAAAAAGTATTTTGACTATTTGGGTAAAAACTATGTCCAAATTGTTTACGATCTTTAAAGAAAAGTATCAAACTAAGAGGTGATTTATTATCTTTATCAGAATCAACATGGTAAAACAGTCCAATATCACTATTTTGATAAGTATGATAATACCAAGGATACTGAAGATACAAGTTCACCCCATAGCC
>JALULO010000017.1 GCA_027056215.1 Campylobacterales bacterium
TAGACCAAAAAAACGGGGACGACCTAAAAAGGGTGAAACACGAGAACCAATTAAACCAACAATTCTTGGACAACAAAAAGAGTTGCAAACAGTAGAAGAGAAACTATCATTAATCTCTCGTAAGTGTGGTGTAGGAGTCAAACAAAATTCCAAAGGTAACCGTGAAGTATGGATAGGTGGTAAACTGCATATCTCTGTAGTAGACGGTGATATTCCAATAGTAGCATTCTATTCAGGTGCAAATGTGCATGACAGCTCAGTGGCATTACCCCTTATGCAAGAGACAAGCAAGAGAATCAATTATCTGTACGATTTACAAGATGCAGGATATGATGCTGATATTATTAGAGAGTTTTCAACAGGGCTTGGACATCGTCCAATCATAGATATTAATCCCAAAAACTCAAAAGAACTCAAAGCAAAAATTGAACTGAAAAAACACGAAAGAGAAACATTTAAATATTTAAATCAACATCTCAATTGTGATGAGAAACATTACAATCAAAGAAGTATGGCAGAGAGAGTCAATAAGCTTCTCAAAGATGATTTCGGATGTAATATAATCTACTATCAAGGAGCTACTAAAGTAGCTTCTGTTCTTGCATTTGGTATTTTATCTATCTGCATAGATCAGAGTTTGAAGCTTGTGACATGACAAGCTTCAAAAAAGCACTAAAAGAAGAAAATTTTAGCCATCAAACCATAAAGCACGGAGTGAAAATGATGATTTTATAAAAAATTGGCAAATTAGAGGTAGAATATCAAAGATATTGCCTTATGGAATTTTTTTAAGTTCAGAAATTACTATAGGGAAGCATTGATTACTTGTGAGGGATTGAATTTGCAAGTGGCTCAATATAAAGAACTTTCAGATGATGGTGAACATATCGATAAAAAAACTGGTAAATTTTCATGGCAAAAATACCCACGACATAATGAATTTTCATTACTCTTGTTTGAAATATTGTTTAAGCCAGATATAAATGATGAATCTTTAAGTAGAGCTAAACATGCAATATATTGGCATCATGCCAAACCTTTGCGTAATCAAAAAGATGAGATTAAAGGGGTAATTGGTGTTTATAATAAAATTGATGAATTTGAGAAAAAATATAAAGATACAGTAGATGTGCTAAAAGGAGTTTTAGCTTCCGTAGATGAACTTTCACAGGAGTATGACGACACCAATCTTAGCATACACACTATCAAAATACCATCCTTTGATAGTATAGAAGAATCACTAGAAGGTGAGGCATTACCAATCTACAAAAGATACTCATCAAAAGAGTCCCTTGATGGTTATAAAGGAAATATAAAATTCAATGCTTTAAACAATCTTGCAAGAACAGCCTTGATAACAGCCGATAGATTGGTATCAAAACTTTCTGCAAATGCGTTAGAAGAGCATCTATCAAATAAAACATTAGATACTTTGCTAGATGATGCTTTACAAAAAGATAGAGGTTTAAATATTCATATTAAAGATTGTTTAGATGGTTTTGAGAAAAACTATCCAAATAGTGATAGGAATGAAAAACAAAAAAAAGCAGCGTTAGACCTTTCAGATGAAGAAGTAACAGTAGGGGTACTGAAAGGTGCTGCTGGATGTGGAAAAACTAAAATAGCTTTGGAATGGGCATTAAATACAAGTGTTAAAAAAATATATTGGATTTGTCCACGAGTACAAGTTTGTGAGGGAATATTTTATGACCTTAAATCTTCAGAATATTTGCCAAATGCAAATATAGAGATAGTTACTGGTGAGATAAAACAGAGTTTAGTAGGAGGAAAAGTTGAAGAAACAGAGGAAGGAAAAGAGTTTTCTGCTGATATCATCATCACAACAATAGACCAAATAGTCAATGCCATAACAACACATAAAAAGATTACTACATTGGTTGATTTTATGAATGCTCATGTAGTCTTTGATGAGTATCATGAATATATCACTATGCAGGGGTTTAATCTACTTTTTGCTGAACTGGTAGAGTGTAAAAAGTATCAACAAAATGATGATACTTTACCGAGTACTTTACTCGTCTCCGCAACTCCTAATCCTCTGTTTGTAAAAGAGTTTTTAAGATTAAATGAAAATGATATGATAGGGATTGATAGTTTTAATACAAGTAGATACGAAATAGAATTTGTAGAATATGATGAAAAAGATGAGTTGACAAATCCCCTCATGATAGAACAAAAAGAAAAAAGTACTTTTGTCATAAGCAATACAGCCATAACAGCTCAACGAAGCTTCATAGACCATCAGAGTGTAGAAAATAGCATACTTTTTCATTCAAAATTTACAAAAAAAGATAAGTCTCAACTTTTTGATGAGGTTTATAATTCGTTTAAAAAAGATGGAACACAAAAACATGATTTACTAAGAAGTGGACCCGTTGTACAAGCATCGCTAAATATAAGTTGTAAAAAGATGATAAGTGAAATGACTCATGCAGAAAATTTATTGCAAAGACTAGGAAGACTTGACCGTTTTGGTCTAAATGACGAAATCAACCATTACACTATAGCTATCACAGAAGGGGTAAAAAATGGTAAATCCAAAGATGGAAGTTCACGGTTTTTAAATGAGTTAGATAGTCTACAAAGTGCAAAGGCATGGCATGAGTTTTTGGAAAATCATTTAACAGATAAAACATACTCAATCAATGAGTTTTATGAGATGTACGATAAGTTTTATGAAGATGAAAATAGCAAAGAGTTTATAAGACAAGACCTTGTTTCTACACTTAAAAAAAGTGTTATCATGATAGATGCAAATGTTTTAGATCCAAAGAGTTTCCCTCAAAATAAAAGTGAAAAAAGTGGTGTAAAAATCAAGAAAAATTCATTAAGAGGAGATAGTCTGTTTGTTCAAATGGCTAGATGTAAGATTGAGAGTATAGATAATTTTGAAATTTTAAAGGAGTATGCGTATGAGGATATAGAAGATAGTATGACTGTAGAAAATGATATTCTAGAGGGTTATGGAGATTCTGATAAAAATTTATTGGCATTTATGGCAAAAAAACATCATAATATCAAAGATGTCAAAAAGTCATACAGAGATGCTCAATTAAAAAATGAAGCACGAGACCCAAATACACCAATCTATCTGAGTTATACTTTGGAAGATTTAAAAAAGGTTAATTCACAACCACATGAGTATGCTAGGTATTATGCCATAGGCTTAAATCAACCTATAGGGATAATTTCGTTACAACAACTAATAAAAAAAGGAACAGATGATGAAAAGTAGTAAAGTAGAAGGTATAAGAAGCATTGATTTTAAGATAGTGGCAAAAGGTCATGGCGTTGTTAACTGGAATGGACCAACAAATCTTGCACAAGAAAATGGCACTACAGTTGATAACCACACTATGCCAAAGCTTAGAGGTTATACAAACTTATCTGGAAAAGTTAAAGATACAGGATATAAGTATCGTAAAGAGCCTACAGACATAGACTTTAAGAAAAACCCTCTTTATATAAGTCAAAACTGTGTGCGTCATCATCTTTTTCGTGAACAAGCATTTGATTTACACTATGCAGATAGAAAAAATATTAAAAATGTATTAGCTTCTATCACTGGTTTGGTTCGTGGGTATGTTGTCCCAGCCACACAAAATAAAAGAACAAGTCCGCTTCTGCTTGAAGATTTTGTAGACCAACTTGGAAATGGTAATTTTGAACAGTTTGGACAAGCAGGGGAGAGAGATAATTCATCTTTTTACTCTAAAACTACTTTTGGAGATACAGAATATATCTCTTATGGCTCCATCAGCATAGAGCAGTTGCAGTTTATATCTTTAGATAAAAAATTTGACCGTGAAGCGATGGAGATTAAGACAGGAGAAGGTGAAGAAGTTGCTAAACTAATTGAAGAGTATATTGTTTCTATCGATACTAAAAATCGTTCTCCTAAAGCTATATTTCATGAGAACTGTGTGAGAAATGGAACTATCTTTGAAGAAGGCGAAAATGGAATTATGCTTAATGATGATGCAGTGGCTGTTTTGATAGATGAGACACTAAGAAAATTAAATGAGCTTGTGATAAGACAAGCAAAATCGTATATGTATATCGATGAAGTTGTCGTGGATTATAATGATAGTACTCAGATGATGCGTATCAAAAAAGATGAAAATGCTATCAACTCTGAATATAAATCAAATTATGCTCACTATTTTTATGCAAAAGAGAAGTAATGAAGATAGATATAGAGTATGAGGCTTCATGGCGGAACTCGTTTCTTGATGGTACTAATGATGAAACTTTGCCAAAAAAAGGAAGAAAGTTTATAGGTTCTATGACAGCTTTGAAAAATAGTGAGAATTATAAAAAAAGAGATGTTTCTTTAGGTACTGTAATGGGGATTTTAAATCGACTTATAGGGGATCAAAGAAAACTTTATCAAGCACGGAAAGATGAAGAGTATTTTTTTAAAGATATAGAGCCTTTAGTCTCTTATCATGATAATATCCAAGTAGTCAATAATGAACTTGCGCGGATTCGCATCTCTAACGAATACCCTGAACCACAATTCTAGCATCACACCCTGAAAGTTCTTCAAACACTTCATAGGGTGTTTTCCAATCAAGACACTTTCTTGGTCTACTATTGAGTTTGTCA
>JALULO010000018.1 GCA_027056215.1 Campylobacterales bacterium
CGTTTGGCAGTTGTTTTTGGGATAGATACGATTTTGGCTATGGCTGATTATAAAGCCAGAGAGAGAGCTCTTAGTTTGTTGTTGCAAGTGGCAGGGAGAAGTGGTCGTAGGGGTGAAGGAAAAGTGATCGTGCAGAGTAACAATGCTGATTTTTTTAGTCACTATATCGATGATTATGAAAAGTTTTTACAAGATGAACTGCATTACCGAAAAGATCTTTATCCACCTTTTACCAAACTGATGAAGATTTTAATCAGTCATAAAAGTAAACAAAAAGCATTGGAGATTTTAGATGCTTTACAAAACTGCTTGCAAAATGCAACTGATATAGAAGTGGTTGGTTTTGGGGAAGCACCTATCGCAAAAATCGCATCGAAATTTCGTTTTCAGGTTTTACTAAGAGCTACTTCTACCAAAGCACTCTTACAAATCGCACATAAGTGCAAATGCAAAGCGTGTGAGATAGATATAGACCCAGTGCAGTTTTCTTAATCCTTCTGTTTAAAAAACGCTTCTACTTTTTCGTTGAGGTAATGCATCCGTTCTTTGCCTTTGGGTAGGGTGTTTCGTGCTTCTTTCATCTCTTTTAAAAAAGAACTAAGATTTGAAGGAAGCACTTTTTTGATGTATCGTTTAAGATGTTTTGCGATAGCAGGAGAAGCCCCGGATGTAGAGATAGCAATGGTTAAATCATCATCCTTTAGATAAGAAGGAAAGATAAAGTCACAGTATGCGACAGAATCAACAGCGTTACACAAGGTACGCATATGACGGGTTTCATTGAAGATTTGCTCTTGCACGTCAAGGTTGTCAACGGCAACGATAACCATATCAAAGCCTTCAACATCACCTGTTTCATAAACTTTTGTTTTGTAAAAAAGTTTGTTATCGATGATGATGGAAAGCATCTCTTCTGAATAACGCTCAGCGATGATCTCGATATGGCTACAAAAGTCAAGTACTTTTTCAATCTTTTCAGTAGCGACATGCCCACCGCCAACGATGAGAATCTTATAATGGTCTAGTTTGAGAAATGCGGGAAAATAATTCATGTAGACATGGTACATAAAATAGTATTTAATTATATTTAAATCATGATATAAATTTGTTATAATCAGGCAACTTTGATAAAGGTAGTATATGGCAAAAAAATTATATCTGCTAAGAGATGTTTTTGAATATCCTAAAAGGTATCGCTGATGGCATGGTTAGATTTGATAGGGCTTAGTAAAGCGTATGAATCAAATAAAATTTTAGATGAGATCGATTTTAGTATTCATGAAGGTGAGCGTGTAGCGATTATCGCTAAAAATGGTGGTGGTAAATCAACATTGATGAAGATTTGTCAGGGAAATCTTGACTTTGATGACGGTCGTCGTATCGTGCAACACAATATCAAAGTAGAGATGCTTGATCAGCAACCTACCTTTGTAGAGGGTATAAATGTCAAAGAAGCGATAGAAAATGAACTAAAAGAGTTAAAAATTGCCAAAGAACGTTTTGATGAAATCAGTTTGTTACTAGCAGAAGATTTTGACAATAAAGCACTGTTGGATGAGAGTGCGAAGCTTAGTACATTTTTAGATACACACAATGCATGGAGTCTGGATGATAAGGTAGAGCGGGTATTGCAAGAGTTTGATTTGAAAATCTATGAAAATAGACCTGTTGTGATGCTTAGCGGTGGGGAACAAAGACGGGTAGCACTAGCAGGTCTGTTACTGAAAAAGCCTGATATTTTACTTTTAGATGAGCCAACGAACCACTTGGATGTTTATATGGTGGAGTTTTTAGAACAGATTTTACTTCGTGAAAAGTTTACTTTGCTTTTTATATCGCATGATCGTTATTTTCTTGACAATATCGCTACGCGTTCTATCGAAATAGAAGAGGGAAAAATACGCTCCTTTAAAGGTGGTTATAGCGATTATATCGTTGCCAAAGAGCAGTTGATAAAATCGATGCAAAAAAGCCATGAAACACTTATGAAGATTTTAAAATCGGAAGAAGAGTGGTTGCACCGTGGGGTGAGAGCAAGACTCAAACGAAACGAAGGGCGGAAAGAACGTGTACTTCAAATGCGTGAAGATGCGAAGAAAAATCCCTCTTTGATACGCAAGATGAAACTGGAACTAGAAAGAGAACAGAAAAATTTTCATTCAGATAAAAACATGAACCGTAAAAAGATGCTTTTTGAAGTAGATAAGATCTCTAAAAGCCTTGGTGAGAAAAAGTTGATTGATGACTTTACGATGCGGATACTCCAACAAGATAAAATGGCTATTGTGGGGAAAAACGGTGCAGGTAAATCAACACTTTTAAAACTTCTTTTAGGAGATATGGAAGTAGACTCTGGGGTGATTAAAAGAGGAGAGTTTAGTATTGGTTATTTTGATCAGCAAAGAGAGATGCTCGATGATGATAAAAACTTGATTGAGATATTTTGTCCTGATGGGGGCGATCGTGTAGATGTGCGTGGACGAAATATGCATGTTTTTGGCTACTTAAAAAACTTTCTTTTTCCCAAAGAACACCTCGATAAGAAGATTGGTATTTTGAGTGGTGGTGAAAAAAACCGCGTGGCTTTGGCACTTTTGTTTACTAAAAAGTATGATTGTTTGATTTTGGATGAGCCGACCAATGATCTGGATATCGCAACGATTAATATCTTAGAAGAGTATTTGCAGAACTTTGAGGGTGCTTTGATTTTTGTTTCTCATGATCGTTATTTTGTGGACAAAATTGCACGAAAATTATTGATATTTAGAGGTGATGGTGTTGTTGAAGAGAGTTATCAAAGCTATAGTGAATATTTGGAGATAGAAAAAGAGTTAAAAGAGATTGATGTATTTGAAAAAGCCTCTAAGTCGGTGGGAAAAGAGTCTGTGAAAGTGACAAACAGAGATGTTAAACTCAGTTACAAAGAAAAAAAAGCGTATGAAGAGTTACCTGCTTTGATAGAAGCGCTAGAAGAGAAGATAGAAAACATAAATGCCTGTTTGAGTGATCCTTTATGTTATCAGGATAAAGGGTTGGTGCAGTTGCATGAAGAACTTCAAGAGAGTGAATCCAAATATGAAGTATTAGTAGAATCATATTTGGAGATAGAAGAGAAACTTGAAAGCATGCGTAGCTAATTAACAATTTGCTATAATCGCACATTATTTTAGAAAATAACGTAAGGAATAGAAGATGAAAGTATTATTGATTAAAGATGTAAAAAGTTTGGGAAAAGTGGGTGAGATTAAAGATGTCAAAGATGGTTATGGGCAAAATTTTCTTGTTGCAAAAGGTTTTGCAAAACTTGCTACAGATGAGGTGATAGAACAGTGGAAACAAGAGCAGGCACAAAAAGCAGAAGATGAAGCTAATGAGATAGCACGTCTTAAAGAGATTGAAAAACAGTTTGGTACATTGAAACTAGTCATCAAGCATAAATTGGGAGCAAATGGTTCACTTTATGGTGCTGTTACGAAAGATGAGATCGCCGAAGCACTTAAAGCGCAAGAGGGGATTGAGATCGATAAAAAAACGATTGAGATTAAGCATCCTATCAAAACAGCAGGTAATTTTGAGATTTCTGTGAAGTTAGGGCATGGTATCCATGCAACGCTCAATCTTGAAATAGCAGGGGAGTAAATGTTTAAAGGTACAACGATATTGGCTTGTAAGGGTGATAAAAAAGCTGTTATAGGTGGTGATGGTCAAGTAACATTTGGAAGTGCTATTTTAAAATCAAATGCAACAAAGATTCGTAAACTCTATCATGGAAAGATCATCGCTGGATTTGCGGGTAGTACAGCAGATGCGTTTAATCTGTTTGATATGTTTGAAGGTATTTTGGAGCAGAAAAAAGGTGATCTATTGAAGTCTGTTATCGCTTTTTCCAAAGAGTGGCGAAAAGATAAATATATGCGTCAGCTCGAAGCGATGATGATTGTCTTAAATACGGATAATATTTTTATTCTTAGTGGCAATGGCGATGTAGTAGAACCAGAAGATGGCAAGATAGCCGCGATTGGAAGTGGTGGTAACTTTGCTATCTCTGCAGCGCGTGCACTAGATCGTCATGCTGCACTTGATGAAGAGAAATTGGTAACAGAGTCACTGCTAATAGCGAGCCAATTGTGTATCTATACCAGTGATAAAATAAAAACATTTACATTAACAAAAGAGGAAGACGCATAGATGAATATGACACCAAAAGAGATAGTTTCTTATCTTGACCAATATATCATAGGGCAGTATGATGCAAAAAAAGCGATTGGTATCGCACTTCGAAACCGATACCGCAGGATGCAACTTGATCCTGTGATGCAAGAAGAGATCAGCCCTAAAAATATTCTGATGATCGGTTCAACAGGTGTGGGAAAAACAGAGATAGCCAGACGATTAGCCAAAATGATGAACCTTCCTTTTGTCAAAGTGGAAGCAAGTAAATATACGGAAGTGGGCTTTGTTGGGCGTGATGTAGAGTCTATGGTTAGAGATCTTGTGATGGCATCAATCAACTTGATCAAAAGTGAGCACAAAGAGAAAAATCAAGGTGCGATTGATGAATATATCGAGAAAAAGATTGTAGAAAAGCTACTTCCTCCTTTGCCTTCAGGTGC
>JALULO010000019.1:0-2296 GCA_027056215.1 Campylobacterales bacterium
GTTCACGATTGAACTCCAGATATTGCCCTCCAGCAGATTGGTTGCTCTTTTGCAAAGCTTGAAGAACCTCATCATAGGTAACATCCACACTTTGTAACCGTTTTGGATCGATCAGCACTTCATACTGTTTTTCAAATCCACCCCAAGAGATCACCTCCTCTACCCCATCAACAGACTTCAACAGTGGACTAACCCTATACTCCTGCATCTGACGTAAATCACTAAGCGTATATTTACCCGTCGTATCTTTAAGCCTATACCAAAGCACCTGACCTAACCCAGTTGTATTGGGTCCCATAACAGGCTTCCCCCATCCTTTTGGTATATCAACAGTACTGAGACGTTCAGTTACCAGTTGCCTTAGTAGATAGGTATCGTACTTGTCTTCAAAAAATATAGAGATATATGAGAGTCCAAAAATCGAGTTTGAAAGAATCATCTTGACACCAGGTAGTCCCGACATAGCTGCTTCTATGGGATAAGTGATGAGCTTTTCTATATCTTCAGCTGAATTTCCCGAACTCTCTGTATATATCACAACTTGCTTTGGAGTGATATCTGGAAATGCGTCAACAGGGATATTTTGATACGCTTTGTATCCAAATCCTGAGATAGCGATAAAGAGTGCAAGTATTAAAAATTTATACTGAATCAACAGTTCAAAAAATCGTTTCATCTATTACTCTTCCAGTTCAGCGAGAACAGACTTCAAAAGCATCGATTTGACATAGTAAATACCCTTTGAAACATAAGATGACCCCTCTTTAATCCCTTTCAGCGCCACTTCATCACCAAAATAATCGATGATTTTTACCGCATGAGGAACAAAGGATACTTTTTCATCACGAACCGGCATAAATACAACCCATTCTCCAGAAAAAAGCGAAAGTGCAGACTTTTTCACCATCACTGCTTCACGCTTTGGTTCTAAGGAGATTTGCATCTGTACAAAAGCATTGAGCAACATGTTTTTAGGAGGATTTTTGATCGTAAAAAGTAGTTTTGCCCGTTGTGTTTCTTCATCTATAGTAGGCATGAGTTGCACAAAACCTGCTTCATAACTCTTTTTCTCTATATTTACAAAACCACTTATCTTGGAAGTCACATCCATCGCATCTTCCATACTAAGATAAGCGACAGCATAATACCCCTCACGACTCACAATAGACATCAAAGGTGTTTGGGCAGAAACATTTGCATGAAGTGGTACTAAAATCTCTCCAACTACACCATCTGCATGCGCATAGAGTATAAATTTATCAGTTGCTTTTTGCAACACTTTAACACGAACACCCAGTGAATGTAACTGAGAAGAGAGTGTATTTTGTTTTGCCAAAATCTCTTGTAAAGCAATCACTTTTTTGTTCAGTTCATTTTTTGAGGCAAGCCCTTTTTGATAGAGTTTTTTCGTAGTAGAAAGTTGTACTTTCGATGCCTTTGCCTGTGCTTTTAGTGAGATAAAATCCGCTGTCATCTCAGAGAGTGCGATAGATTCAATCAAAGCGATTTTATCTCCTTTTTTTACCTTGTCACCGGTTGTAACAAAGTACTTTTCCACATGACCACTCAACCGTGAAACAATCTTTTGTTGCTGGTTAGAGAGTTGTATGATCTGTGCATTGGTTTGGATGATCTTGCCAAGTGGTTTTTTCATAGCTTTTGCGATAGTGATCGAATCTGCAAATGCAAAAAATGGGATGATTATCAATAATATATATTTAGTCATTGTATGTTCCTTGTAGATAACGTAGTTGGATGATTTGTAAATTGATCTCTTTTTGTGTCCTAAGCAATATCCGTTTTGTTTCGATAAGCTTATTTTTAGCCCGCATAAGTACAAAAAGTGAACTCTTGGCTATCTTATAGCCCTCTTGCAATAAATCTGCAAGTTCTTGTTCTTCATCTTGCAGATGACGCAAAGCATGATATTGGTTTACGAGTTCTTTTATCATGTCACGATGTATCTGCTTTTGGGCTTTTGTTTCGATAGTAAGCTGCTCTTTTTGGAGTTTGATTTGATGAAGTTTGAGTTTTGCTAAACTTCGCTCTTCTTTTTGGGTATTAAAAATAGCCAGAGGCATAGCAACACCAACATGCCCTATCATCTGATCAGGCTCATCATCTACACCACCAACGATTTCATAACTTTGAAAGCTGTTTTTATGCATAGCATACTGACTTTCATAAAGCTTTTCCTTGGCAAAAAGGAGTTGTTGTTTAGGTGTCAAGGTATCATTTTTTGGCGTGGGTATAGCTATCGGATAGATAAATCGCCTCTGCAAAGCTACTTTTTTTT
>JALULO010000019.1:2306-4563 GCA_027056215.1 Campylobacterales bacterium
ACCAAATGGGTGAAAGTGTTTAGTGGAGCTTTTGGCTTTCTTTTCCCCTATTTTACACTCTTTGATCTTTGATTGTTTTTTTCTATTTACGGATTTGGGTTTGCAGTCTACTCGCTTCACTTTTTGCCTGCAAATAAGAAACTTTTGTATCTGAACCACTTTGATAACGTGATTTGACCATAGCTGCCACTTGATCTAAAAGTTGCTGTTCTCTTTGTAACAACTGCATCATGCGACTTGCATACACATACTCAGTATAGAGTGTTTGAAGTGTTTTCATATATCCACTTCGTCCCTGTGTCACATACGCTTCTCGCAATAGTTCTGAAGCCTTTGTTTTCATCTTAAGACCATGCATAAAAGTGCCTGTACGCACACGCTGTGTAAAGTTTATAGCATATCCAAGTGTCGTATCTCCCAAATCTTGATCATAGCCTGCTACTTCTAGCCCAAGTTGGGGATTGGAGGCTCTTAAGAGGATATTGTTTTCATGCTCTGTCATCTTCAAAGATAGCCTCTGTGCTTCAAGTATCTTTGAATGCGATAAAACCTCTTTTTCAAATGATGCATAATCCATACCAAAGAGGCTTGTAGCAAGTACCAAACAAAATGCAAAAATTTTTCGTATCATTTTGCTCTCCTTTTGCTACTCTTAAAATCAATAATCGATCCATCTATAGCATTGATGTAGAGTGTACACGTTGCTGTCTTTGCGATATAGTAAAGATATGTATCACGATGTGTCAATCTTAGCGTTACACGTTCATCTTTACACATCTTTTTTGCGATAGCCATCGCTTGTTTGTCATCGATCTTATGCATCTGATGAGCCCTTTTATCGACACTTTTTTGAAGTGACGGGCGTTTATTATAAGTATGAAGGTTCATATGTTGCTCTGGTGTCATCGTTTGTGCATATAGCGATATATATAAACCTATCATGAATAGTACATATTTCATGGATAATCCTTTTCAATTATGAAAATAATTTGTATTTTAGTGTTCTGTAAAGAGAACTATAGTGAAAGAAAAAAGATCAGGATATAGGGGGTTTGATAGTGTTATTGGACAGTGTTATAAAATGAAGATTTTTGTATGTATAAGGTTGTTGCAATGAAGACATCGTACCAAGGCTTTCTATCTTCATGATGATGGCACTCCAGTGAAAAAAATGATGCAAATCACATATATCACCACAATCATTGCTGTGGGATTGTTCCATCACATATTCGATAGGGCTTTCATGTACACATCGTTCCTGAGAAACAATCACAAAAGCATGTGCGATGTTGAAAAAAAGTGATAAGAGTAGTATGACTTGTACCATTTTTCGCTTCACAGATTTACCTTTTTTGTCTTTGCATGTCTATTTTCGTATACTATAACTTAAAAATACCTTTACATTATCATTAAAATAGATATTTCACAATTTCACATTTTTCAGCCGCAGTGAGTTGGAGATCACCGAAACCGAGCTAAAACTCATCGCCGCGGCTGCGATCACAGG
The DNA here is from genome assembly GCA_027056215.1 of Campylobacterales bacterium. GTDB lineage: Bacteria > Campylobacterota > Campylobacteria > Campylobacterales > QNZT01 > QNZT01. The sequence continues at coordinate 3,814 of JALULO010000019.1, forward strand.
AGAGAGCAATATGCCGAAAAACGGATAGAGCACACCTGCAGCTACCGGTACGCCGAGTGAATTGTAGATAAAGGCGAAAAAGAGATTTTGTCGGATATTTTTCATCGTTGCACGACTGAGTGTAATCACTTTGACAATACCCCTCAAATCACCTTTGATCAGTGTTACTCCAGCACTCTCGATCGCAACATCGGTTCCCGTTCCCATCGCGATGCCTACATCTGCCTGTGCAAGTGCCGGCGCATCGTTGATACCGTCTCCCGCCATCGCAACAATTTCACCTTTCTCCTGCAATGCTTTAACGATTTTTGCCTTTTGATCCGGAAGCACATTGGCATGTACCCCGGAAATGCCCAGCTTACCGGCAACAGCTTTGGCTGTCTCTTCGTTGTCTCCACTCAGTACAACCACTTCGATGCCCTCTTTTTTAAGTGCTTCGACAGCTTCAAGCGTGGTCTCTTTAATCGGGTCTTCAAGCCCAAAAATCGCCGCAATACTGCCGTCAACCGCCATAAAGATGACTGTTTTACCCTCTTTTCGCCAAACATTTGCCACTTCCAGCAAGTCGGAGGTTTTTACACCCTGCTCTTCCAGAAATGTCTCGCTGCCGATCAACACCTTTTTGCCATCGATCTTTCCTTCGATTCCTTTACCGGTAACAGCCTGAAAATCTTTCACATCTGCCAGGGTGATTCCCGCATCTTTCGCTTTGTTTACAACTGCTTCCGCAAGCGGATGTTCACTCACACC